>NYSY01000048.1 GCA_002683215.1 Planctomycetaceae bacterium | reverse complement strand
GAGAAGGCGGCCCGCGCCGCCGATCCGATGGTCCCGGGGGACATCGCTTCCAACCAAGGCAACGCCACCGCGGCCCCCGCGCGTTCCACTCGAGTCGCTTTTCTCTTCGTCCCGAACGGCGTGCACGCACCCGAATGGCTGCCCACGTCGAACGGACCCGGCGTCCAGGCGCTGCCGGGATCGCTTCCGACGCTCCTTCAACCGCTCGATCGCGTTCGATCGCACGTGACCCTGCACGCCGGGTTCGCCCATGGCAATGCTCGGGCACTGGGTGACGGTCCGGGTGATCACGCCCGAAGCGCGGCGTGCTTCCTGACCGGCACTCACCCGAGGAAGACCGCGGGAAGCGACATTCACAACGGAATCTCGATCGATCAGGCGATCGCGGCTCGTGACCGGGGCCGTCGTCGATTCGACAGTCTCGAGCTCGGCTGTGAGCCGACGCTCACCGCGGGCAACTGTGATTCGGGCTACTCGTGCGCCTACAGCGCGAACATCGCCTGGCGATCCCCCCGGACGCCGGTGGCGAAGGAGACCAGCCCTCGCGCGGTCTTCGAACGTCTGTTCATGGCGGGGCCGGCTCACGAATCCGATGCGGCGCGTCAACGCCGACTGGCCCGGCGGAGGAGCATTCTCGACGTCGTTCGTGGTGATGCACGCCGGCTGGCCGGTGCGCTCGGCGGTCGGGATCGCCAGAAGCTCGAGGAATATCTCGACGGGGCTCGTGAACTGGAACGCCGGATCGAGCAGGTCGAGCGCTCGGAGCAGGACGCCTCGGACTGGGGGCTCGCCCGCCTTCCCGCCGGAACGCCGGGTGACTACGCCGAGCACATCACCCTGATGGGTGATCTCATGGCGCTGGCATTCCGGCTCGATCTGACTCGAACCTGCACGTTCATGTGGGCGAACGAGGGATCCAATCGAACGTTCCCGATGGTCGACGTCCGGCAGGGGCACCACCACCTGTCGCATCACGCCGGCGACGTGGTGAAGGTCGACGCGATCCGGCGGATCAATCGATGGCAGAACGAACAGTTCGCCTCGCTGGTCGAACGCTTCGCGAACATCGAGGACGAGGCGGGAGGGTCGCTGCTCGACGACACCCTGATCCTCTACGGCGGCGCCATTTCCGACGGAAACCGGCACAACCATCACGATCTGCCCATCGTGGTCGCGGGTCGGGGCGGCGGAGCCGAGCCGGGGCGATTGATCGATCACGGCCCACGAACGCCGCTCTGCAATCTTTTTCGATCGATGGCATCGGCGGCCGGCGCTCCGCTCGAGCGTTTCGGGGACTCGACCGGCCTCGCGAGGCTTTGAGCGAGGGTCGGGCTTCGCGATTCACTCGATCGGACGCAGCAGGATCCGGCACGCCACGCGCTGCAGCGCCTCGGTATGCCGGACGGCCGGGCCGGCGACGATTCCGTCGCGGATCGCCCGGGGGATCGCGATCAAGGCGGAGCGAAAAGAGAGATAGTTCTGGGGGGACAGGTCGATGCGGTATCCGGGAGGCGGTGTGAGACCGGAGAACAACTGGATGCCGTTCGCGATGTTGAAGGCGTGGCTGTCGAGCAGGTCCTCGGTGACGGGTGGATAGGTCAGCAGAACATAGGCGAAGGTCTCGGGCTCCCGGTCGAAGGAGAGCAGCGCGGCCTTCGCCCAGTGCTCCACGAAGGCTTGCGCGTCCTGGCCGTTGGTCTCGCCGAAAGTGCTGCGGAGGGCGTACCAGTGGTCGAGGATCTCGCCGTGCGCGGTGTGAAGCAGCGACTGCTTGTTCCTGAACTTGTTGTACAGGTCGGTGTCATGACACTTGGCGAGGGCCGAGATCGCTCGAACCGTCGCTGCTTCCACGCCCTGTTCGGCAACGAGTCGGGTGGTGGCGGCCATCAGCCGGGCGCGAGTCGAATCCTCCCGCATGAAGTCCGGACCATGCATGCCACGGCGGGGACCGGCCCCGATGGGAGGCTCGGGTTCCATCACGAGGGGAGGTTGCTCGCTTCGCCGGACCAGGATGGAGGCCAGGGTGTTCGCGAGTTCCTTCGCAAGTGATACGGCGGGTCCTTCCCGGGTTCCGGCGTGGATCTCGCGTGCCGCGCTGAGCAGGATCGAGTGGGCGATNGCGAAGGCCACGGGTGACGTTTCGATCGTCTCGTCCGGCCTCGTCTTGAAACGCAGGAATGTGGATTGCATTCGATCGAAGATCGCCTTGGCGTGCTTCGGATCGTCGGCGATCACCGGCGGGGCCGTCAATCCGATGAATGCGAACGCATCAGGCTCGTCGTCGAAGCACTGAAGAGTGGTGCGGGTCCAGTCCGCGATGAGTTCGCGGGNGGCGTTTCCTTCGTTCCGATCCACGATCGAGGCGTACATCGCGTGCTGTCGGTCGGCGATCTCGGCGAAGACGATCTTCTGCATCGCCGCCTTGTTTTCGAAGTGATCGTAGAGAACGGACTCGTTGCAGCCCGCCGCGCGGGTGATTCGCCGGACGCTTCCACCGGCGGTGCCGTTCCGGCTCACGATCTGAATCATGGCCTCGGCGATCCGATCCCGGGTTTTCTTTCGCGAGGTGTCTCGAAGGGCGTCGGAACTCTCTGGCATGACTCTTCAGTCCTGTGTCATCGCCGGGATGGCGGTTGTTCGTCAGATCGGTGGGAGCAATATCCCCTCGGCGATTTTGGATACCGGTTCAACGTACCGGATNGCAGGCCCTTCGAGCACGCCCGCATGGATGTCGCGCGGAGGCCCGATGAGTGAGGCTCGGAATGCCGAAAAAGTGACTTCACTCAGGTCAAGACGTCGTCCATCGGGTGGTGTGAGCCGGTTGATGGAATCGCGGAACAGTCTCGAGTTCGCATGATACGCCGAAATCGTGGTTCCAATAATGGACGGAAACGCGAGTAATGTGTAGGCGAATGCATTCGGACGCTCATCGTAGAAGCGGTAGCTCTCTTCGATCCAGATCCGGATGAACGATCTTGTATCGGTCTCGCCCCGCGTCGCAAGCCGCCTCGATTCCGCGAGTTCGAGGGCCACCTCGGCGAAAACCTCCTCTTGCATCGCCCCCTTGTTTTCGAAGTGGTGGTAGATCACCGCTTCGTTGCACCCCGCTTCGCGAGCAATGGTGCGAACACTGGCTTCATGGAGCCCTTTTTCACCCACGACCTTGATGGCCGCATCAACGATCCGGCGTCGCGTTGCGACCCGCGCAGGGCTTTCCTTCCTCGTCGGCATGTTTCTCGAAGCTCCGTATGGGTCAAGTGACCCACCCCATGGACGAAATCCTAGTACCCCCACGGGAAAATTTACGGCCGGGGATGGAAATTTCCCCGGTCGCGTGATCGATCAGACCCCGGACGCCTGGCGGACGATGTTTTCCGCCAAATGCCGACAAAAAGGCGGCTTTTTCAGGCAGGAGGTCATTTTGCGAAGTAGGCTTTCAGCGTTCGTCCATCCAGACTCTTTCGTCCGGGGTCTTGGTGCTCACTTCGGTGTTTACCGAGACCCCATTCAAGGCCCTTGGTTCTTCGGAACCGAGGGTTTTTTCATGTCTTGTCCTGAGCTTCGGACACCGGTCTTGTTTCTGCCGAACCCCGGTTCATGACGTCGATGCATCGACCTATGAAGCAGATCGACGCAATCGTTCTCGGCTTGGGCGGCATGGGGGCGTCGGCATTGGCGGCGATCGCCGGTCGTGGAATCGACGTTCTCGGTATCGATCAGGAGCCGGCCGCGCATGCCCGTGGGAGTTCGCACGGCGGAAGTCGAATCATTCGTCGGGCGTACTTCGAGCACCCAGACTACGTACCGCTCCTGGAAGCGGCCTTCGAAGGATGGCGGCGGTTGGAACGTACGACCGATTCGACCTGCTTCCAACGGACCGGCGTGCTTCTGGTCGGAGCGTCCAGATCACCGATCATCGAGGCGTCTCGATCGAGCGCGGAAACTCACGGTGTTCCGGTGGAATTGCTCGGATCGGATCAGATGCGAATTCGATTTCCTCAGTTTGCGAGCGACCGCGGGTGGTCGGGCCTGTTCGAACCCGATGCGGGAATCGTCGATCCCGAGGCCGGTATCCGAGCGCATCTCGAGGCGGCGCGGCGGGCGGGTGCCTCGATTCGGAGGCCGCTGAAGGTCCTGTCGGTCGATGGCGACGATCGGGAGGCCGTGGTCAGGACGGATCAGGGGGCGCTGCGAACGAATCGGTTGGTGGTCGCCGCCGGCGCATGGACCGCATCGCTGCTCGGTGATCGTCTGCGGGTTCCGCTGGTTCCGCATCGGAAGGCGATGGTCTGGTTCGAACCGGTCGACGCCAGAAGCTGCTCATCGGCGGAAATGCCCGCGTGGCTCATCGACGAGGGCGATGCGGGGGGTTGTTACTACGGCGTTCCGACCTGGCCGGGTCAACCGTCTCCGGCCGGGGTGAAGATCGGTTGGCATGGTTCTGGAACCGTGGTGGATCCGGACGCATCCCACGAGGTCGGTTCCGAAGTGATCGAGCGATTCACCGCGGATCTCGAGGATCGGCTTCCCGGTGTCTTCAAACGTCCCGTCGCGGCGCAAGCGTGCCTCTACACCATGAGTCCGGACGAGCATTTCGTGATCGACCGTCTCCCCGGTCGGGGCTCGATGATCGTCGTCGCCGGATTCAGCGGCCACGGGTACAAGTTCGCGCCGGTGGTCGGGGAGATCGCCGCGGACCTCGCGATCGACGGTGCCACCGGGCGACCGGCCGCGTTCCTGGGGTTGAACCGATTCGAGGCGGATCGACCGGGTTGAGTCCGTTATTCTCATGAGGACGGCGGACGTTCGTGCCGCCCCGAAAACCGGAGTCCCTCGAATGACGATGCTCTTTCCAAAGCCGCGGCACGCCCGTCCCGCATCGATCGCGTTGATCTGCCTCATCGCCCTCGTCTCGCACGGCAAGGCGATGGCGCAGCTCGACACGAATTTCGAGCCCCGGACCTTCCTCGGCTCGCCGACGCTGGCTCGAGCCGTCGCGCAACCGACGAAGGAGGGTGGGCCGTCGCTGTTTCGCAACTATCGTTTCGATTCGAACGGGGTGCTGACGTCGATCGAACAGGGCACCGATGCGATGGGGACGACCCTCGAGGTCGCGTTCGAGTCGGATTCAAACGGCCGGCCGGTCCGGATGACCACGGTGTTCATGGGGAACACCGGCTGGATCGAGACGTTCGAGTACGACGACGACGGACGGCTCGTGGAGTGGACGAAGATCAACCCGCGTTCGAATTCGACCATCGAGTCGCGTCGACAGGTCCACGATGAGAACGGGCGTCGGATCCGCACGGTGTTGAACCGCGCCGGGCGGCCTTCGGAGGAGACCGATCGAACCTTCGATGAGGCGGGCCGGGTCGTGCTCGAACGGACCACGACCGAGGGCCAGTTCGTCCGCGAGGAGGTCTTCGACTACGACGACCGCGGATGTCTCGTCGGCAGCAACGTCATGCTTTCCAAGGGGCGGCGTTCCTCGAGGAGATGGGAACGGGGACCGGATTGTCGAAGCGTCAAGGAGACGGTCCGGACGTTCGCGGGCAAGACGACCGTCATCGAAACGACGTACGACGAGAAGGGCAATCCGATCGGTGAGACCACGTTGCGAGAAGGGGCGACTCGTCCCGGCGTGATCACCTGGAACTACGAGTATCCCGTGGCGGCCGTTCCTGAAGCGCGGGATTCTGAAGATCCGTGACCTCGGGCGATTCGATCGCGAGCCCGGGGAATTCGAGTCGACACCACCCCCCCGAATGCGTGACCGTCGCGACCGGTTCGGCGAAGAACGAACGGTCGCCGCGATTCCTCTCAAGCCAGACTGGATGACTTCCTGATGTCCCGACCTCGTCACTCCCATCGCTCGACGCGTGTGCTGATCTCGTTCGCCGCCTTCGCGATGCTTTCGGCCTGCGCATCGAATCCCGCCGCCTTTCGAACCGCCGAGGTGGAAGCGCTGCATCCCGATGCGGTGACGGAGATCTCGATCGAAGTCGGCACCGCGATCACGCTGATGCTTCCTGGCAATGCGGGCACCGGTTACGAGTGGGTGGTCGCAGGGGATCTTCCCGGGTTCCTTCGTCGGCGTGGTGGGGCCGATTTCGTGGCGAAGGATCCCTCCAAGGTGGGTTCGCAGGGGGACACCAGATTCGTCTTCGAGGCGACCGGAGCGGGCGAGGCGACGCTCCGGTTCCACTATCTCGTGTCGTGGAAGAAGGATGCCAGGCCCGCTCGATGGGCCGAGGCCGCCATCACCGCGAAGCCCGGTGGCGGTTGAACGGCCTGATCGTCGACGAGTCGCAGCACCACCGACGTCTCGAAAAGTCGAAATGAACGGGATTCCTCCCCGCTTGTCCACGGACGGCGGTTCGGGGTGGCTCGCCGCGCGACGGAGCACCTTGGGACCGGAGGCGACATGGCACTCTTCAACATGCTGGGAATCGAAGTCGAGGGTCCCGAGGGGCCGGTACGGGTCGAAGCGACCTTTGCGGCACTGCCACCGGACCATGGTGGCCCGAAGATCTGCACCCGTGAGCGGTTTCTCGGGGAGGTGCGCGATCAGGCGGGGCGTCGATGGCACGCGATGATCGAGGGCCGACAGGCCCGCTTTCTCGGTCGGGCGGACGACTGAGTCCGACGCCCGCGTCGGTCAGCGTGCCGTCGCCGCGGTGGTCGAACCGCCATGGCGATGCACCAGCAGCCCGCCCTCGTGTGCCGTCACGCCGATGATTCCGGCATTCATGAACACCAGCAGCGTTGCCGCGATCCCGAGCCCCAGTCGATACCCGCGTTTCGGAACGAGCGTCAGGCCGACGAGGCCGGCGTTCGCGGCGAGGAGGATCGGGATGATCTCTCCGCGGCTCGCGTGGTCGGCCAGGACGTCACGGGCCGCATCGGTCCGAAGCCGGGCTTCCACGATCGTCTCCGCGGCTTCGCCCGCTTCGCCTGCTTGCCATGCCACGATCGCCGTCCCGAAGAGGACCACCCCGAGTACGAGCCGGTACGCGATGGCTCGGCGTCCCGGGACGATGCAGAGCGCGAGCACGAACGGCACCGCGAGGACCGAGATCGCGATCGGGAAGTGCACGAGCATCGCATGACGGGTCACGGGATCGGCGAAGGACTGGCGAAGGCTTTCGAGAAGATTCGACATCGTGCGAGGTTCCAGATGGGTAGGCTGCCGTTCGATCTCGGGGGAATGCGGGTCGCAAGCCACCGATGGAGCCTACCACCGTGAATCGAAGCATCGCGTACCGGTTTCTCGCCAGTTTCACGCTCGTGGCGATCGTCGGCGGAGCCGCCCCGGCGATCGACGAGCCTTCGCCCGAACATCCGTTCATCTACGAACGGTCGGTGTGGTTCGATGCCGACTCGACCTCGCAGTCGATCGAGGAGGTGGATTTCGAGGGCGTGCCGGATCGCTCCGAAGTGGTCGATCGTGCGGTGGGATTCACCGACACGGGCGATGGTTCGCGGCAACGCCTGCGTGGCTGGATCGAAGCGCCTCGAACCGGGGCGTATCGCTTCTCGATCGCGTCCGACGACGACGGGGTCCTGCTTCTCTCGACTTCGGAGGATCCGGGGGGTGGGCGTCCGATCGCCTCGGTTCGTGGCTTCACGGGACGGGACGAGTTCGATCGACAGCCGGGCCAGATCTCCCGCCCGATCGTGCTCATCAAAGGGCGTCGATACCACCTCGAGGCAAGGCAGCGGAACGTCGACGGCAAGGGGCACCTCTCCGTGGCGTGGCAGGTTCCAGGCGGGCCGCCCGGGGTGCACATCCCGATCGGAATGCGTCTGGAGCCGGCGTTTCGCCTCGAGGTCTGGAATGGGGTCGCCCGCGGCGAGCCGGATTCGCTGACGGTTTTTCAAACGCCTCCGGACCGGGTGCAGGATCTCTATTCGATGTATTCCGCGGATGTCGGGACGAACGTCGCGACCCGGCTCCGGGGCCGATTCCGGGCTTCAGCGTCCGGCCGGTACCGTTTTATGGTCACGGGGGACGATTTCGCGACCCTTCGGATGAGCCGGCCGGGTGATTCCGAGGGGTGGCGGACGATCGCCAGCCTCTCCAGCTGGACGCCGCCCGATGCCTGGGATGGCCGGTCCGGGCAGGTTTCCGAGTCGATCGAGCTGGTGGCAGGTGAAGTTCTCGACCTCGAAGTGCTGCACTGGCAGGGAAGCGGACCCGGCCATGTCGGCGTCGGCGTCACCGGGCCGAACGGTCTGGATTCCCGGCCCCTTCGTTCCGTGGCGACTTCCGATCGAAACGCGGAATCCGAAACCCGGTGAACCAACGAACCCGGTCACCAGTAGCACTGAATCAATGAAGCAACCCCGCTTCCGGTCACCGGTAGCGTTGGAAGCCCCTATTCTGTACGCAACAAGTCCGTCGATGCCTCTGAACGGTGTACGCATCGGCGGTAGAAATCAAGCTCCATACCGTCCGGAGACTCGAATCATGGTCCGATCCAGAGCCCTTCTTCTCGCCGGCGTGACCGGCCTGACGGCCATCGTCGCCGGACTGCCCGCGATGGCGATGCAGGCTCCCTCGGGAGCCCGCGTGAGTCAGGATTTCCCGCCCTTCGACAAGATCTCGGAAGGGTTCACGGAAGTGGCCCCGGCCGACGGTGGTCGCGGCCTCTATCGGCTCTGGGTGAACAAGAAGACCCAGCGGTCACTCGCCGAGCTCCCCCGGAACTTCGAAAAGCAGGACCTCTTCATGGCCTGGACGGTCGCGTCGGGCGTCGAGACTTCGGCGGTGCAGACCGGCGATCAATACGCCCGCTGGAAGCGATTCGGCAAGCGGCTCGCGCTGGTCGAGCCGAACTACGCCGTGATCTCCTCCGGTGACAAGCAGAGCAAGGACGCCACGCAGCGGGTCTTCACCGACCGCGTGATTCTCGAGGTCCCGATTCTCGCGATGGGTCCCAGTGGTGGGCCGGTCATCGACCTGAACGGGCTCTTCGTGAGCAAGGCGACCAGCTTCTTCGGTCGCGTCGCCGCCGGCGCGAACACCAGGCTCGCGACGGTCGAGAAGGCGAAGACCTTCCCGGGCAACGTCGAGCTCTGCTATCAGATGCCGCTCAGCTCCGGTCGGTTCGCGAAGCTCTACTACTCGATCGCGTCGATTCCCTCGAGCACGGGCTACCGCCCGCGAGAGGCGGACGATCGCGTCGGCTACTTCACGACCAGCATTCAGGATCTCGGTGACCCGGCCGCGGACACCCCGTGGAAGCGATACATCAACCGCTGGCATCTCGAGAAGGCGGATCCGAGCCTCAAGATGAGCCCGCCGAAGAAGCCGATCGTCTTCTACGTCGAGCACACCGTGCCCGTGCGTTACCGGCGCTGGGTCCGTGACGGCATCCTCGAATGGAACAAGGCCTTCGAGGAAGTGGGCATCGTCAATGCGGTCGAGGTCTACCAGCAGGACAAGCTGACCGGCGCCCACATGGACAAGGATCCCGAGGATGCCCGGTACAACTTCATGGTCTGGACCAACGCGAACATGGGCTTCGCGATCGGCCCCAGCCGGGTCCATCCCAAGACCGGTCAGATCCTCGACGCCGACATCGTGATGGACGAAGGCTTCGTGAGTTCCTGGGTCGACGGTTGGGAGCGTCAGATTCCCCACGCGGCGATGGAGAGCCTCGGCGCCCAGACGGTCGAATGGTTGATCGACAACCCCGAATTCGATCCGCGGGTGATCCTCGCGGAACCGCACAACCGCCAGCAGGTCACCACCGAGATCGCGACTCGTTTCGAGGAGCTCCGAGGCAAGGGCCTGCGATCGCTGCATCCGAGCCTCGACGGCCCCGGCAAGCTCGTCGCGGGCGCCGGCCCGGAAGGGCATGCGGCCGAAAGCAACGCCCACGCCTGCACCGCGTGCCAGAACGCGATGCGAAAGTCGATGGATGTCGCCTTCATGCGGATGAACGCGGAGCTTCTCGGTCTTTCCGAGACGACGGATCCGGACGGGCAGCAGCTCGACGGGATCCCCGAAGAGTTCATCGGTCCCCTCCTCAAGGAGGTGATCATGCACGAGGTCGGTCACACCCTCGGCCTCCGGCACAACTTCGTCGGATCCGAGCTCGTCTCCTACGAGGAGATGAACAGCGAGGGCTTCGACGGTCCCATCTCCTCCTCGGTGATGGACTACCTGCCGGTCAATGTCGCATTCGGTGACGAAGTGGTGCAGGGTCCCTGGACCACCACCACGCTCGGGCCCTACGACACGTGGGCGATCGCGTACGGCTACACCCCCGGCAAGACGGACGCGATCCTCGCCCGATGCGGTGAACCCGAACTCCGTTATCTGACCGACGAGGACACCCAGGGGCCCGACCCCATGGCGCGTCGGTTCGATCACGCCCAGAATCCCCTCGATTACGTCGACGCCCAGCTCGCCATCGTCGAGGAGCTTCGTGGTCGAATCATCGACGAGATGGTCGACGACGGCGAGAGCTGGTCGAAGGCCCGGAGCGGGTATCTCATGACCCTCTCCAAGCATCTCGGCGCGGTGAGCATCGCTTCGAACTGGATCGGTGGGAGCACCATCAACCGGGTCAAGAAGGGCACCGAAATCGACCCGATCGCCGACATCCCGGCGGATCAGCAACGGCGGGCGTTGGCGATCGTGCTCGATGCGACCACGCCGGATGAGGCGTACGGCCTGACGCCGGAACTGCTCCGGAAGATGACGGTCGAGAAGTGGTTCGACGGTGGCGGCTTCCTGGCGGCGGAGATCGATCCCACTTTCGACGTCCACAACCGCATCGACGGCATCCAGGACACGGCCCTGACGCTGATCCTCAACCCCACCACGCTGAACCGGATGTACGACAACGAGTTCCGGGCGGTGGAGGGTGATGACGTGCTCACCATTCCGGAGACCATGGAAGGTGTCAAGGCCGCGGTGTGGACCGAACTCGACGCTCGTCCCGGCGGCGGCCGAGACGGCAACGATGCGTACATTTCCAGCCTGCGTCGGAATCTCCAGCGATCCCATCTCGAGCGACTGGTGTCGCTCTCGGGTGGAAGCGGTCGCTTCGGACCCTCGAAGGCCGCCGTCGCGAGTCTCTCGCGTCAGCAGCTTCGCGAGCTCGACGAGCAGATCGGTGAAGTGCTGAGTCGGGACGGAAGCCGCCTCGACGCCTACTCACGGGCTCACCTCTCGGATGCCAAGGCGATCATCGATCGGGTCTTGAACGCCGACTACGTCTACAACTGATCCACGGAGTCGCGTCGGAGCGACCCGGATCGAACGAATGCGAGGAGGGCCGTCCACGGACGGCCCTCCTTTTTCGTGTGTCGTCGACGCGGATGATCGAGGTCCGGTCCCGAGCGGATCAGTCGTCGTCGCGGGTGGGGGCGTTGGCGTAGAACACCGCCTCGAACTCGTACCACTTGATGGCCTTCTCGCCGAATGAAGGTCCCGAGCGATCCGTGCTGCCGACTCTTCCACTGCCGGCGCCGATCGTCGCGGATTCGTTCCCGGCCGAGAAGCTCGGGGCGAATCTCCACCAGTAGGCTTCGGCCCCGACCTCGGCCGCCGCGGCTCTGGCTTCGTCATCGCCGGGAAGATTGCCGAGCTCCATCTTCGCCGAGAATCGGCTGGTCCCGAGTCGGGGCGTGTTCGCCTTCGCCACCACTCGAACCGGATCGGTCGTGGCGGACTGGCGACTCCCGATGTAGTTCTCGATGAACGGATTGGCGCACCCGGCGAGGGTGAGGACGCCGAGCGCGAGTGTGGACCGGAGGATCGAAACGGGGCGTGTCGGCATCGCGAATCCAGGAATCGAGTTCAGGGCGGTCGAATCCCGCCGTTCATGCGAGAACCGTCGGGATGGCGATCAATTCGCCGATTGAAGGATCCAGAACATCGCTCTTCGGCGGTCCGGACCGGTCGAATCAGCGTACAGGATCGCGTTCAACCGAACGCGTTCCCGGTCGCACTTTTCCTGCAAGTCTCGCCACTGCTCGACCTCTTCCGCGGTGGCGTTCCCGGCGGCCATTCGGCGATTCAAATCGCCCAGGATCGCACGCATTTCGAGATACCCGGCGGCTTCCGTTCGGAACTTCGTCACCACTGGATCATCGTCCATGGTGACGCGTTCGCCGATGACGCCGACGCCGCCGTCCTTTGGTGCAGCGGCGGGGGTCGCTTCGCGATCACAACCCGGAAGCAGCAGCAACGAGGTGAAGAGGATCGCGAGATGTGGGAGGAAACGGAAGCCGTCTGTGAAACGCATTCGTCTGATCACCAGCCGCCGTAGAGTGCGGCACTCCCGGGGAAGAGTCGTTCGGACACCCAGTCCCAGTCCGGCCCCGGGTAGTAGATGTTGGTGAGCTGGGTGGGACTGTTGAAGGCGATCTCGATCGGCTCAGGGTTGGAGTAGCTGGTTCCCGCCCATTTGCGTCGTTCGACGTGGCCGTCCGCGAAGGCGAAGTTGAAGTGGCCCTCGTCCCAGATCATGAGCTGGTCGATCCAGTCCGGGGTGTAGGGGTTGATTCCCCAGCCGTTGATGTTGTGCCCGCGTCGGTCGTGTTCCGCCACCATCGAGATGGTGTCGCTGGGGCGGGGGATTCGACTGCGGGTCCCGATCGACCACGAGGGTGGCCCGTTCCAGTCGCTCGTGCCCTCACCGTCGGTGAAGAACGCGCTGAGCGAGTAGGTGCGAACGTAGTCGGAGCGGTCGAACGGGGACTTGTAGAGTCGGACGTCGCCGACGTAGGGGAACAGTCGGCCCTCGGTGAGGGCTTCCTCCCGTTCGGTGTTTCCAGGGCCCATGTTGTTGCCCACGGAGCTGACCCAGTCCCAGGCGTGTCGGTTGGTGTCGGGTGCCACGTATCGGCCGGCGTTGTCGGAGGCGTAACCGTCCCAGGCGAGCATCATCTGGCGCTGCTTCGAGAGGCAGGTGAGCCCTTTCGATGTCTGCTGGAAGGCATTCGTCGCGTAGAGCACCAGGCTGATGAGGATCACGATCATGGCGATCACGACGAGGAGTTCCACGAGGGTGAAACCCGGCCGACGGCGGTCGGGCGAGCATCGAGATCGGGTCTTCATGATTTCACTCCGGCTCGACGGATCGAGACTTTCGTGGCCCGCTTCAGAGATATCCGGAGCGGTGTGTCAGTGAACACGATACCTCCCAAACCCGGCTCGGAACAGGTGATCCGATCACATGACGCCAGAATCCCGCGATCCAAACGTCCTGGGCGAGCGACTCAGGGCTCACGCGTCGCTGGTACTGCCGGGCGCTGGTGCTTCCGGTAACCACCAAAACCAGCGTTGGTGAGACGCCAGTCGTCCGTTGCGTCGATCTCCACACCGGCCTTCGGGATGTCGTTTTCCCGTCCCATCGCCCAGAGCATCCCTTGGACGGCCATCCGGCGGCAATCGGCGGACCGGAAGTCGTAGGGGTGCCCGAGGGTCGTGAAGAACACGCGTCCGGGGAGGTTCGATCCCGTTGGGTTTTCGAGGGTCCACGCGACCGGGCTGGAGGTCGGGAATCGATCGTGCCGTTCTTCGTGATAGGACTTCAGCGTCGTGCCGGTGGCCAGACGGGTCGGATCACCGGCCAGTTCATCACCGCCGCCTTCGACGTGGTAGAGCCATGAGTAGGCGTCGAACGGGCCGACGCCGCGAAGGATCGGATGCGTCGCTTCCGGGTCTGGCACGACTCGGGTGAGGGGAGCTTTCCCGTCGCCGAAGTTGCCGTGGTGGGTGATCCACCGCTGGCCGAAGACCCGCCGAGGCCAGGCCTCGTTCATCTCGGCGTGCCGGGGATCCTCGTCCGGATACCGGAAGGCATGCGTCGCCGTCCGGAATCCCACCAGCGGTCGGCCCGAGGCGACGTATCGCCGGATCGGCTCCAGCTGGGTTTCAGGCAGCGTTCGAAAGCGGGTGAACATCACGACCAGATCGGCATCCGCCAGCACTTCGAGGCCGGGAATGTTCGAGAGGGCCTCGGGATCGATCCGCCCCTCGTCATCGAGGCTGTAGAGGACGGTGGTACGGACGTCATGATCACGGCCGAGCAGGGCGGCGAACCTCGGCAGCGATTCCTCACTGCGGTATTCCTCGTCTCCGGAGATGAAGACCACGTGCGGGCGTTCGTCGTCCGTTGGAGGCGTCGGCACGTCGACCGGCGGGCCGGCGGAGAGGATCGAGGCCACGATCGAGAGAATGGTCGTCGTCGTCGTC
>NYSY01000047.1 GCA_002683215.1 Planctomycetaceae bacterium | reverse complement strand
TCAGACGCGGCGCCGTCGGAATCCCCATCGCCAGACGAGTCCGGCCGCGATCACGGCGAGGCCGATCGTCCAGATCCGCCAATCCACCCAGAAGGCGAGGAACCCGCAGCCCAGGAGCCCGAGCCACGCCAGACCGCGCGGCAGGAAACGATCTTGTGGTGCGAGCCGCAGCGCCGCGAAGTTCGTGATTCCGTAGTAGACGAGCACCGTGAAGGCGCTGAACGACCACGTCGTCCGCACGCTCCCGATCGTCACCAGCCCGAGGATGATCACGCCGACCAGGATCACCGCCACGATCGGCGTTCCGGTGGATTCCCGAACCGTGGCCACGCCCGACGGCAGATCGCCGCGCCGCCCCATCGCGAACGCCACCCGGGACAGGCCGAGGACGAGGTTGAGCAGCACGCCGAGCATCGCGGTGACCGCGGCGATCGCGACCACCCAGCGGATCCACGCCGTCTCGAGCATCGTCGCCGCGACTTCCAGCGGGGCCGCGGTCGCCTTCGTCACCGCCGCGAGCCCGTCCGTCCCGAGCAGGCCGATCGCCACCACCGCGACCAGCAGATAGAGCATCGCGGACACCACGAGCGTGATGCCGATCGCCCACGGGATCGTGGTGCGCGGCGATCGAACCTCCTCGCCCAGGGTCGCGATGCGACCGTAGCCGGTGTAGGCGACGAACATCAACGCCGTCGCCTCGAGCAGGCCGACGCCCCCGTCGGCGAACGAGAAGGAGTTCACGCCTTCGACGACGGGTTCGATCGAATCCCCGTTCGGACCCGACATCCACGCGAACCCCGCGAAGATGAAGGCGAGCAGTCCGCCGATGGTGATCGAGACGATGACCGCGTTGACGAGATTCGCGCGGCGGATCCCCGACGCGACCACGCCCGTGATGACGACCACCGAAGCGATCGCCACGGGCATCACCCACTGTTCGTTACGGATCACCGATGCGTGGAAGAGGTGACTCGCGAAACCGAGTGCCGCGGTCGCCGCCGATGCGGACTTCGCACAGAGGAACATCCAGCCGGCGACGAAACCGATCCGCGGCCCCAGCAGCAGGATCCCGTATTCGTACGTCCCCCCGCTCACCGGATGCTTCGCGGCGAGTTGGGCGCTGCTCGCCGCGTTGCAGAATGCGAGGCCGCCGGCGAGCACGATCGCGACGATCACCATCGATCCCGCGACCCCGCCCGCGATCCCGATCCCCACGAACACCCCGGTGCCGAGGATCGAACCGAGGCCCAGCAGGACGGCGCCGCCGAGCCCGACCTCGCGCCGAAGTCCGGTGGCCGAGTCCCCGCTCATGATTCCTGCCCACTCGACGCGTCGAACCCGGCGGTCGGATTCATGGCGAAGAGCCGATCCGCGGTGGTCTCGAGTTCCGATTTCCAGGCGACCCGTTCCCGCCAGCGTTCCGGAATCCCCGAGAGACCGTGGAACGCCCCCGCGATCTGACCGCAGACCGCGGCGACGGTGTCGGCGTCATCGCCGAGATTCGCCGCGGCGAGCACCGCGCCCTCGAAGGTGGACTCGCGGTCGAAGCACCAGAAGGCCGCCTCGAGCGTGTGCACCACGTAACCGCTGCTGCGGATCTCCGCTTCCGACTTGCCGGCGTACCTCCCCTCGGCGATCGCCCGAAGCGTCTCCGATCGGATGTCCGCGGGGTCGAGGGAGGTGATCACGTCACGACCGCCACCGGCGATCAGTCGCGCCAGCACAACCCCGAGCATGCGACAGGCATCGACGCACTCCTCGGCACCGTGCGTCGTGCGTGAACTCGCCCCCGAGCATTCCGCGGCCAGCGACTCGTTCCGATGGTGGAGGATCGCGACCGGCGCGAGTCGCATGATCGAGCCGTTGCCCGCGGATCGCGGATCCGTCGATCCGGCGAACGGCTCACCATCCGCCTCGAACCGACGCAGGGCGGCGCTCACCGTGTTCCCGATGTCGAAACATTCTCCGTTGACACTCTGATAGCCCTCGTCCCTCCAGAGGAGGTAACGATCCATCTGGTCCGTGGGGTCGAATCCTCGACACTGCAGAAGGCTCGCCGCGAGGCAGAGCGCCATGGAGGTGTCGTCGGTCCACTCGCCGGCACGAAGGCCGAAGGGCCCCCCGCCCACCATGTCGGTCACCCGGTCGAAGGAACCACGGCGGCTGAATTCGACCGTGGTCCCGATCGCGTCGCCCACCGCAAGCCCGACCAGGCATCCTCGGGCCCGATTTCGAGCCGCATCATCGATCGAGCCGGTCTCGGATTGTCCCGGGTTCTCGTCCATCGCAGCCGAAGAATAACCGCCCATGCGACCCCGCCGCCCCGATACCCGCCTGACTCGGAGGTCTTTTCGGATGGATGCCCTCGACCTGATTCCAACATCCGTTTACTCTCGGGGGCGACCCGTTCTTCAGCCCGGAGCCTGTTCCATGATCCAGATCACGATCGTCGCGCTCGTCATCGCCCTGACCTCGACGACTCCGGGATCCGCGGCACCGCCCTCGAAGGTGGCGAACCCCGACTTCACGAAGGGTGAGCCGATCCCCGAGGGTGCGACCCACGACTGGAACCTCGGTCCGACCGGGGCTCGGGGCTGGATGTACAGCAACAAGCTGGAGACCAGCGAAGCCCGGCAGATCCGGGTGACGACCGTCGATCGGGGATCCCCCGCCGACGGCGTCCTCGAACCGGGCGACGTGATCCTCGGCGCCGGCGGCCGACTCTTCAAGACCGATCCGCGCACCGAGCTCGGACGCGCCATCGGACTCGCCGAGAAGTCGAGCGGCCGGCTCGTGCTGATCAACTGGCGCGACGGCCGGCGCAAGCGCGTGACGGTGAAGCTCCCCACCCTCGGCCGGTACGCCGCGACCGCCCCCTTCGACTGCCCGAAGTCCACGAAGATCCTCGAACAGGGTTGTGCCGCGCTGGCCCGGAAGATGGCCGCGAATCCGGAGAAGGGCACGCCGATCGAGCGGTGCTACAACGCCCTCGCCCTCCTCGCGAGCGGGAATCCCGACTACCTGCCGCTGGTCCGGCAGCAGGTCGAGGCGTTCTCCACCTACTCCGATCTCGAACGCCGAAGCCTGCACTCCTGGTGGTACGGCCCGATCAATCTCCTGATGGCCGAGTACGTGCTTGCGACCGGGGACCGGACGTTCATGCCGGAACTCGAGCGGATCACGATGGAGATCGTCAACGGCCAGAGCGAGGTGGGCTCCTGGGGTCACCGGATGGTGCAGGACAACGGCCGGCTCTCCGGCTACGGCATGATGAACGCCCCCGGGCTCCCGATGACGATCTCCCTGGTCCTCGCGCGAAAGGCGGGGGTCGAGCATCCCGAGCTCGACGAGGCGATCGAGAAGAGCGCCCGCCTGATGCGGTTCTACGTCGGCAAGGGAAGCGTTCCGTACGGAGATCACCATCCGTGGATCGAGACCCACGACGACAACGGCAAGAACGGCGCGGCCGCGGTGCTCTTCAACCTCCTCGACGACGCCGAAGCCGCCGAGTACTTCTCCCGGATGAGCGTGGCCTCCCACGGCAACGAACGCGACAACGGGCACACCGGGAACTACTTCAACATGCTCTGGGCGATGCCCGGCGTCGCCCTGTCGGGATCGAACGCGAGCGGGGCGTGGATGGAGGAATTCGGCTGGTACTACGACCTCGCCCGCCGCTGGGACGGGACCTTCCAGCACCAGGGACCGCCGCAGGCGAAGCCCGACAGCTACCGGAACTGGGACGCGACCGGCGCCCTGCTCCTCGCCTACGCCCAGCCGCTCGATCGAATCCACCTGACCGGCCGCGCCCCGAGCGTCGCGCCCGAAGTGGATCGGAAGACGGCCGGGGATCTCATCGTCGACGGACGGGACTGGGGATCCCGCACCCGGCTCCAGACGTGGTCGGACCGGTCCGATCGACAACTCCTCCGAAACCTCGCAAGCTGGTCGCCGGTGGTGCGGGAGCGGGCGGCGATCGAACTCGCCCGACGCGACGGCGATCCCACCGCGAGCCTGCGCAAGATGCTCCGACGCGACGATCCGTACCCCCGGCTCGGCGCGTGTCAGGCCGCGATCATGTTGAAGGGACGCGCCGCCCCGCTGGTCGACGATCTTCGGACCGCGCTGACCTCGGACGATCTCTGGTTCCGCGTCAAGGCCGCCGAAGCGATCGCCGCGATCGGCGGTCCCGCGATGCCGGCCCTCCCCGACCTGCTGGCGATGCTCGCGGAGCCGGCCGACGCGGCGGATCCACGTCGCATGGAGCAGCGATACCTCTGCTTCGCGCTCTTCGATCGACGGGACGGCATGCTCGGCCGATCCCTCGACGGCGTCGACCGTGACGCACTCCTCGCCGCGGTCGCCGCGGGGCTCGAGAACGAGGACGGCCGGGCCCGCGGCGCGGTCGGATCCGTCTACCGGAACCTCTCCTTCGAAGCGATCACGCCGTTGCTGCCCGCGATCCACGAAGCCATTCTGGAACCGGCCCCCAGCGGGATCATGTTCGCGGACGGCATCCGTCTCGCCGGCCTCGATCTCTTCGCCGAACACGGCATCGAGGAAGGTGTCCCGTGGTGCGTCACGATGGTCGATCCCGAACGCTGGGGCATGGGCAACCGGATCGAGCGGTGCCTGAACGCACTCCGCGTCTACGGCAGCGCCGCACGCTCGCAGATTCCCCGGTTGAAGGCCCTGCAGGCCGAGCTCGTCGAGCGCAAATGGAATCCCGAGCGATTGGAGAAGGTCGACATTCCCGGCCGGATTCGCGAGCTCGAGAGCGATGATGCACCGCGAAGCTTCCGACGCATCGACGAATTGATCCCCGACCGAGCCGGCTGAACCGGCCTGCATTCGTTCGACCGACCGCCCGATGTTCGATTTTGAAAGACGTTCGTCCGTCACGACGACGAGGAAGATCCTTCCTCGCGAAGAGGAGAATTGAAGATGTGGGACTTGATACTCGCCGTGTTCCTGACGGCGCACGTGCTGGCCGGAATCGTCGCGGCCTTCGTCGCATTTCCGGTGGCGGCGCTCGCNGCGAAGGGCGGCACGCTCCACCGCTGGGGAGGGCTCACCTTCGTGGGCTGCTTCTTCTTCATCTGCGTCGGCGGCTACCTGCTCGAATTCGAGAATCTGACGGGCACCGTGGTCGACGTCTTCGGATTGGAATTGAACGTCTCGCCCTATCGAAAGGACGGGGGTGTCGACGTGCTCGCGGTCGTCAACACCGCGATGGTGAACACCATGGCCTTCTATCTCGCGGTTTCGGGCTGGCGGGTCTGGGCCCGGGCTCGCGCCGCGGATCGCGGGGTGTTTCCGAAATTCGATTCGATCATCGCGGTGCTGGAGATCGTCGCTGGCCTCCTCTTCGCGGTCACGCTCTGGCGTGCGGTGGACCAGTCGGATACCGAAGGGGTCTCCGGCGTCCTGTCCGGGTCCCTCGAAATGGGGCATCTGATCATCATCGCGGCGACGCTCTACGTGATGATCGACGCAGGGCACGATCTCTACATCGGCCTCGCACGAAGACCGCCGAAGAAATGGTGGATCGTCCACGCTCGGAAGATGATCACCGCGGAGATGGGCCTCGCGGCGGCGTTCCCGTACCGATGCGTTCCGTTCGGCACCACCGGAGGCATCCTGATGCTGGTCGCGATGACCATCGTGCTCGTGTTCGGAGTCGCCATCGCCCGTCGCTTCGGGAAGCAGGTCGAATACACACCCACCACCGCCTGATCGATCCACCTTTCGCCGCCTCGCCCTGGAGCACGCGATGCTCGATTCGATCCTCGCCGTCGTCCTCCCCTTCCACATCGTCGTGGGTGCNATCAGTGCACTCGTGGCGTTTCCGGTCGCGGCCTTCGCCGTGAAGGGCAGCCGCCCGCACGTCGCCGCCGGCCGATGCTTCGTGATCGGATACGTCGTGGTCTGCCTGACCGGGCTGCTTCTGGAGATGGAGCGCACGACCGGAGGCACGATCCGCGTGCTGTGGACGGAATTCAANCTGGTCGGCCCGAAGGTGAGCGACTCCGGGCATCTCCCTCCACTCCTGTTCTTCGCCACCGCCACGCTTGATCTCGCATTCCTCTACCTCGCGGTCTCGGGCTGGCGGGTCTGGGGCCGGGCGCGGGATGCGGGCCGCGGGGTCTTCAGGCGATTCGACACGATCCTCGCCGTGAGCGCGATGCTGGTCGCGATCGCGTTCGGCGCGTCGTGGTGGATGGTGGTCGATGCGGTGTCGACGATGCCGTCGGCGCCGAAGAGCAACGTCGTTCCACACCTCTTCTTCACGGGTGCGGCCCTCGTCTTCCTGGTCGATGCCGGACTGGACCTTCGGGTCCGCCTCACCCGCAGACCGCCTCGGGCCTGGTGGTTCAAGCACGCCCGCAAGATGGTGATGGCCCAGATCTTCCTCGCGGCCGGGATCCCCTTCCGATGCGCCGATCTGGAACACGTCGGATTCTGGACGACCGCCACGGCGTTCCTGGTCCTGCTGACCGGNGCGATCGCGGCCTGGCACTTCCGGCGGCGACTCCGGATCGAATCCGGCACTTCGGATCGAGGAACGCGGTGATCCGGACTTCCCCACGTCCGACCGAGGGGCCCCGAAAACCGACCGGTTCCCGAGAAGGCCGGTCCCGCGGCAGGTGCAACGACTCGAATCCAAGACGAAGAAGCCCGGGGCGATGGACTCTTCGCTCCCGCCTTCCCGCGATCTCTTCGCCGAACACGGCATCGAGGAAGGCGTCCCGTGATGCGTCACGATCGCCGATCCCGAACGCTGGGGCATGGGCCATCGGATCGAGCGGTGCTTGAGCGCCATTCGCGTCTACGGTAACGCCGCACGCTCTCAGATCCCGCGACTCGAGCCGGTGCAGGCGGAACTCGTCGATCGAAACTGGAATCCCGAGCGACTTCGGAAGATCGACATCCCAGGCCTCATCGTCGAACTCGAAGACGACCGAACGCCCCGCGAGTTCCGGATCATCAACAAAATCGGTCCCGGCTGGGCCGTCCGTGCGACCACCTACAATTCCGNTTTCCTGGGANTGCCGGCTTGGAGTTCCCGAAACGTCGCATGGTGCTTGAAGATGCCTACCAAAAATTCAATAGCCTACCTGCTCGTCTTCGTCGTCGGCGCGGTTGCCGGTTCGATCCAGGTTGCTTGGATGCCCGGAGTTCCCGCCCATGGCCGCTATCACGCTTGCGATTCGGACTACCTGCAGAAGCATCTCCTCGGCATCTCACTGAGACCCGGCCCGCCAGCTCCCACCGCCGATCATCCAGCCTGGAAGGCAATCTGCGGCGTTTACCAGAAGATATCCGCGATGTGCGGCCTTTCTGGGATGACGCTCTGGAACATCGCCACACCAGTCATCCTTGGCGTCAATCTCTGCCTCTTTCTCCTACTCACCCGAAATCTCGGATTCGATCGTGCACAGGGCCTTGGCTTGACCTTCTTGCTGCTCTCCACAGGGGCCACGGTGAACTGGAGCATGGTTCTGGAAACCCACGTTCTCGCCCCGACGAGCCTGCTGCTCGCCGCGCTGATTCTGAGTGATCGGCGGATGGTGTCGAGGATCTGGAACCATCCATCCTCTTGCATCCTCTTGGCCTACGGCCTTGCAATCGCCCTCGCAGGATCGATCACCATCACCAACGCGATGCTGGGAGTGCTTGCGGTTTTGCCGGCCCGCCTCATTCGCCGACTTCGGCCCGCTCCAATAGTAAAGCAGACGATTGAGAGAATCCCGATCCTGGTCACCGCCGGTCTCGTCTCCATCGGGATCCTCGCATTCGTGCATCTCACCGGCTGGTACCTGACCCAGGATCCCGAGATGGCTCAGTTTCTCGCGGTCGCAAACGAACGCCATTATCTCCCGTACATGATGGGCTCATGGTGGGAGTCCGTGTTAGCCGTCGCATGGGTCGCGCCTCCGTTGGACCAGTACATCGGATACCACGATGACACCTTTTTCCTTCTCCGCCGCAACCTCTCCACCATGCCGGCCTTTCTCTCAGGCCTGCTTGTCTTCACCCTCACGGTGTGTTCGATTCGATTCGCCTCCAGTCGTGAAATGTTCATCCCGATCTTCGTCGTAGTCGGTATCGCGCTGCACTCGGTCTACGGCAGGAGCGAGTCCTTTCTCTTCGCGGCCAACTACACGTGGGCCACCGTGATCTCGATTGGAATCCTCGGCCGCGTCGTGATTCCCAAGCATCTCTGCCGAGGTACTTTGGCGATCTCGAGCGTGCTCTTCGTCGTCAATATCGCGATCTGGGCCCACGGCTTCGGCTGGATTATCGAGAACGGTTATCTCCTTCCGGATCCGTGAGATCCGAATGATGCCTCTGCAAGCAAGATCGGTCGATCCGAACGACGATGGACCGAATCATTGCTCGGCCTTTGAGTCCGTGGCGTCTCTTCCTCGTCACAAGGAGCGAGGCCCTCCGAGTCTGAAGCACTGACTTCATCCCTGTGGTGAATCCCTTGCCACCCGGAGACCTGTGACCCGGGGCCCCGCTCGCCGTTTCCGGCACCACAAATCTCATTTGACGATTCCTTGCCGGTACACTCATCGATCGCCGTTCACGGGCCGGACGGCGCCGGTGCGATTCCGACGCACCAACACCGACTTCCGGCCCGCCGAAGATCGCCATGTCCCCCATCGCACCATCAATTCAGAACACGTTGTTCATCGAAGTTTCCGGCGCCGGCATCCCGGAGATCGACGGCCTCTTCGTTCCGTCCACCG
>NYSY01000046.1 GCA_002683215.1 Planctomycetaceae bacterium | reverse complement strand
TCGTCGCCGGCGGTCTCCAGGCAGAAAAGACCCGGGACGAGTCGATAGGTGCTGGAGATCGTCGCGTCCATGTCCGCGAGGACCGCATCGAACGCCGCTTCGCCCACGGCCGGGCGGAACTTCGCGAAGACTCGGTTCGGGACGCGGTCGAAGTCACGCCAGGCCGGCTCCGGGACCAGATCGGCGACGGGCGCGGCATTTCGAACACCGTTGCGAGCCCCGGCGTCCCGGACGGTCGGCGGCGCTGCGATCAGCGAGGTGACGATGGTTCCGGCGAGCAGGCCGGCGAGGAGAGTCTTCATGAGTGATCCTTCTGCATCTTGGTGATGAATGGGAACCGAAGTCTAGGCGTCGTTTGGATGAACACGCGACCGGTTGGTTCCGAGATCGGGTGAATGATGCCCTCAACGATCGTTCGGCGATCTCGGAAGGGCGACTCAGGAATCCGCGGCGACGGCGGCCTTGACCGCCTCGAGGTCGGGCTGGACCCCCGCATCTTCGGAAACCCAGGCNTAGCGAATCCGCCCATCGGCGCCGACCACGAACGCCGCCCGCTTCGCCACGCCCTTGAGCCCCATGAGGTCCTCGCAGAGGCAGCCCCACTCGGTGGTGACGGTCTTGTTGAAGTCGCTGAGGAGCGGGAACGGGAGNTTCTCACTCTNGCGGAACTTCGCGGAAACAAAGGGATTATCGACCGAAACACCGAAAACCCGGACGCCGAGCTCGCTCCATGCGGCCCAGTCGTCACGGATCGCGCAGAACTCCTCGGTGCACACGCCGCTGAAGGCCAGGGGGAAGAAGAGGATCACGACCGGCTCGTTCCCGAAGCAGGCCCCGACGTCTGCGATCACGCCGGGAGCNTCCTGAAGGCTGAAGGGGGGTGCAGGGTCGCCAATGGTGAGGGGCATGTCGAGCTCCGGTTCGGGGGACGTTGGCCAGGCGGGGAGTCGATCCGGCATCCTGGCCTCGAATAATCGATGTTACCGGCTTCTTCGTCGTGAAAAGCGATTGCGATTCGGCCTTTCGTACCTATTCCCGGCTGGTAAACCTCCGATTTCGGGGTATCTTCGGACATTCCCGCGGGGATCCGGATGCTCCGGGATTCCCTGACNGCCCGTTTGCTCCCCGAGCGACCACCCAGCCGCGACGGGGCGATTCGACACAGGAGAGTTCAACGAGATGCGATACCTGAAGTTCCTCACCGCCACCGCTGCGGCGACCGCCTTCCTGCTTGCGACCCCCGGCGCCGATGCGGACGACCTCTCATCGTGCGGGCTCCCCGAGTCCGGCGACTGCAACGCTGACAACGGCAGCCCGGGCTGTGCCGACGAGGCGTGCTGCCTCGCGATCTGCGAACTCGACCTCTTCTGCTGCAAGGAAGTCTGGGACCAGGAATGCGCCGACTTCGCGGCCGAGCTCTGTGACGGCGGCGGCGGTGGCGGCAACTGCGGTGATCCCGATGCGGGCGCCTGCGACGTCGCGAACGGCACCCCCGGTTGCGACGACCTCGAATGCTGCACCGACGTCTGCGCGGTCGACCCCTACTGCTGCGAGACCGCGTGGGACGGCATCTGCGCCGGTGAATCGGTCACCATCTGCTACGACGGCCCCACCCCGGAAAACGACGAGTGCGTCGACGCCATCGACCTCGGCACCGGCGATTCGGTCACCGCGTTCAGCACGCTGGGCGCGAACACCAGCGGCCCCGATCTCCCCGCGGAATGCGAGAGCTTCGGTGAAGTCATCGTCCGGGGCGACATCTGGTACACCTGGACGGCCAGCACCAACGAGATCATCGTGATCTCGACGTGCAACGACGCCGACTTCGACACCCGTCTCGCGCTCTACAGCGGCGACTGCGACAACCTCGTCTTCGAAGCCTGCAACGACGATGGACTCGGCTGTGCCGGCTTCACGTCGGAACTGATCGCAGAGGTCGTCGCGGGCACCACGTACATCATCCAGGTCGGCGGCTTCAACCCACCCGCCTCCGGCACCGGCAACCTCACCATCTGTGAAGGTGACGCCTGCCTCGCCGGCTGCGTGGCCTCCTGCGAGAAGAGCGACGTCCCCGAGACCGAGGGTTGTGGCGGGGACACCAACGGTGGCTGNAACGACGCCTCCGGCAACGGCCCCGTCCAGCAGATCAACGTCGGCGACACCGTCTGCGGCACCATGTTCGCCTTCGGCGGCACCCGCGACACCGACTGGTACGAATTCACCATCTCCGAGCGGTCCCGCGTCTCCTGGACCGTCGAAGCCAACATTCCGACCACGCTCTTCCTGCTGAGTTCGGACTGCCCCCCCACCATCCAGATCGGCGCCGGTTACGACGCCTGTCCCGCCATCCACACCGGCTGCGTCGACGCGGGCACCTACCGCGTCTTCGTCGCCCCCGGCGGTTTCGACGGCGTGCCGTGCGGCTCCGGCCCGCTGAACACCTATCGGGCGACGCTCACCACCGAGCCCGCCACCGTGGAAGGCGACACCTGCCAGGAGGCGATCGTCCTCGGCGAGTTCGAAGGCGACTTCGAGTTCACCACGGACTGCGCGTCGACCGACGGCGCCGACCTGCCGGTGAGCTGCGACAGCTTCGGTTCGGTCACCATCTACAACGACATCTTCCTGTCGTGGACCGCCCCCGCCGACGGCGACTGGTTCTTCTCGACCTGCAACCAGGCCACCTTCGACACCAGGCTCGCCGCCTACTCGGGTTGTGACGGCGCCTTCCTCGGCTGCAACGACGACGACGTCAACTGCTCCGGCTTCACGTCCCTGCTTTCGCTCAGCGGCCTGACCGCCGGCGAAGAGGTCATCATCCAGCTCGGCGCGTGGGGCAACGGCGTCTCCGGTAGCGGCGTCCTCACCGTCGGCACCGGCTCCGGCGGCCCGACCCCGCCCGAGAACGACGATTGCAGCGATGCGATCGACATCACGGACGGGGACAACTCGATCTCGAACATCGCGTCCACCACGGACGGCCCCGCCCTCCCCACGGAGTGCGCGAAGTTCGGCAACGACCAGATCTTCAACGACGTCTGGTACCTCTACGAGGCCACCGTCGACGGCACCACCGTCGTCTCCTTCTGCCCGGCCGGCGACGTGACGTTCGACACCCGGCTCGCCGCCTACTTCCCGGGCTGCAAGGACAGCAATCCGCTCGCCTGCAACGACGACACCTGCGGGCTGTCGTCGGAGATCGTGTTCCCCACGGTCTGCGGCGAGAGCTATCTGATCCGGGTCGGCTCCTATTCGGCCGCCGGCTTCGGCATCGGCACGCTCTCCATCTTCACCGTCGACGGCGAGGACTGTGGTGGTGGCGGCGGCTGCAGCGCCGACTTCAACGACGACGGCCTGGTCGATGGTGCCGACTTCGGGGCGCTGCTCGTGGCATGGGGCCCCTGTCCGGGGTGCCCCGAGGACCTCAACGACGACGGCGTCGTCGATGGCGCCGACGTGGGCCTCCTGCTCGTCGAATGGGGCATCTGCCCCTGATCGACCCCCCGCCTCGGCGGGAATCGACTGCCTCACTCCGCCCCCCGGCTTCGGCCGGGGGGCGTTTCATTCGACGGATCATGAAGTTCCTCGCTCGACCCGCCCGCTCACTGTCGTATATTCAAAGGTCGGGAACCACGAAGGTCTTCCGGCGTACAAGCCATCCGTCCGCTTGCCTCCCCTGAGACCCTGCCGACACCATGCGATCCCAGTTCTCATCGATCCTCGCTTCGCTCACCGCGATGTCCTGCCTGTTCCTGATCACGGGGACCGCATCCGCCCAGGTCTGCCCCGGTGAGGAAGGTTGCCTCGTCGTCCACGAAGCGGGTGGCTGCAGCGACGAAGCGTGCTGCCAGAACGTCTGCCAGGCCGACCCGTTCTGCTGCGAGGAGTGGGATTCCACCTGCGTCGACATCGCCGATGCGACCTGCGTCGGCCTCTGTGGAGCGATGGCCAGCGGCGGCTGCTTCGTCGCGGGCGCGACGCCCTCTTGCGACGATGCCGAGTGCTGCCAGACCGTGTGCGTGATCGACCCCTTCTGCTGTGAGACGGCCTGGGACGGAAACTGCGCCTTCTTCGCCTCGAACGCCTGTTCGACCGGCGGCGGCGAGTGCGGCGATCCCTCCAGCGGCCCCTGCGACGCGCCCGGGAGCACCCCCGCCTGCGAAGACGAGGAATGCTGCGAAGTGGTCTGCCTGTCGGATCCGACCTGCTGCGAGGTGGTCTGGGACTTCGTCTGCGCCGCCCTCGGCGAGACGCTCTGTGGCGGCAACTGCGTGGTCGTGCTCGAGGACACCGATCAGTTCGAGGCCGAAGGATGCGGCGCGGAGAGCAACGACCCCTGTGAGGGCGGCACGGCGGAGCCCATCGTCGCCGGACGCCAGTTCGGCGGCACCTTCCGACTCGGCGGCGACGTCGACGTCTATGCGCTGGACCTCACCGGCTTCGACGAGGACCTCGACGGCGAAGTCCGGCTCCGGATCACCGTCGGCGCCGCCGACGCCGTGCTCGCGGTCCGAGGGGTGGGTTGCGACCTCGACCCGATCGCCACCGTCGGGTCGACGAGCTGCCAGTCCTCGACGCTGATCACCTGCGTGCCCGCGATCCCGACCGAGTTCGTCATCACGCCGGGCCCCACCGCCTCCGGATGCGAGGAACCCGTGTACGCGATTCGCATCGAGGTCATCGACTTCTGCGACGAGCCGTGCGGCAACCCCGCCGGTTGCCTCGTACCCCACGAGACACCAGGCTGCGACGATCCCACCTGCTGCGACCTCGTCTGCAAGATCGACCCGCTCTGCTGCGAATGGGCCTGGGACAGCTTCTGCACGGTGAGCGCGGCGACGAACTGCGGCGGCGATCCCCCGCCCAACGATCTCTGCGACGACGCCATCGAGATCGGCCCGGAGGGCATCGACTCCTTCCGGCAGCTCCTCGCCGGTGTCGACGGTCCGGATTCCGACTGCGTCGATCCAGCCCTTCGGGGCGGAGACGTCTGGTTCCGTCATCGCGTGGTCTGCGACGGCGAACTCCTCGTGGGGACCTGCAACCTCTCCGACTTCAACACCCTGATCGACGTCTACCGCGGCGACTGCACCGACCTCCTGCCCGTCGCCTGCAGCGACGACGACGCATTCTGCGGCACCGGGTCCAGCGTGACCCTGGTGCCCGACGTGACCTGCGGCGAGACGCTGTGGATCCGCGTCAGCGGCGTGGACGGTGGAACCGGGACCGCCGGGATCCAGTTCAGCTGCTTCGGTGGAACCTGCCCGTGCAACGCCGATCTGAACGGCGACGGCATCGTCGACGGCGCCGACTTCGGACTCCTGCTTTCCGGTTTCGGGGCGTGTCCGAAGAAGGGCGACTGCCCCGAGGACCTCGACGGCAACGGCGTCGTGGACGGCGCGGACATCGGACTTCTCCTGGCTTCGTGGGGCGACTGCTGATTCGAACGCCGCCGAACCGGTCGGCCGCGAAGCGGACCCGGTCGATCATTCGACCCCGGGCGTGTCCGGCCCGAGCGCCCGCCGCATGATCTTGCCGGTGGGATTTCTCGGAAGCTCCTCGAGGCGTCGGATCTCCCGCGGGACCTTGAACTGCGGAAGCCGGTCCCGACAATGCGAACGAAGGGACGTCACGTCGAAGGTCGCGTCGTCGATCAGTTCGACGAAGGCCAGGGCCACCTCACCACGGGATTCGTCGGGGGCCCCGATCACCGCCGAAGCACGGACCGACGGGTGGGCGTCGAGCACCTCCTCGATCTCGCGGGGGAAGACGTTCTCCCCGCCGATGATCAGCATCTCTTTGATGCGGCCGGTGATCGAGAGGAAGCCATCGGCGTCCATCCTGCCCATGTCGCCGGTCCGGAAGAAGCCGTCCTCGTCGAACGCGGCCGCCGTCTCCTCCGGACGGTTGAAGTAGCCCGGCATGACGTTCGGCCCCTTGATGCGGATTTCGCCGTCCTGCTCGGGACCCAGGATCTCTCCATTCTCGTCGACGATCCGCTCCTCGATTCCCGGCATCGCCATCCCCACCTTGTGGGCCCGGAACTCGTCGGGACGACACCAGTTCGTGCACGGCGCCGTCTCGGTGAGGCCGTACCCTTCGCAGATCCGGATGCCGAAGGTCTCGAAGAATCCGTCGCTCACCGCGTCCGGGAGCGGCTCGCCGCCGGCGACCGTGAATCGAAGACTCGAGAGATCCTCCCGCGTCGCGGACTTGGCGAGCCGGAGTGCGTTGAACATCGACGGGATGCCGACGAGCACGGTGGGCCGGTGGGTCCGCGCAAGCTGAAGAACGCGCTTGGGCATGAACCGCGCCGCGTAGACCGAGCGGCACCCGACCGCCAGCGGCAGCAGGGTGAGCACGGTGAGGCCGAACGAGTGGAACTGGGGAAGCACGCCGAGCATCACGTCGCGCTGATCGAACTTCACCCACTCGACGATCTGATCGATGTTCGAGGAGAGATTCCCGGAGGTGAGGATGACGCCCTTCGGGCGACCCGAGGTTCCGGAGGTGTAGAGGATGACCGCCGGCTCGTCGTCGGCCATCGGTCGCCGTTTCGTCCGCGGCGGAAGCCCCTTCACCGCGAGTTCGTCCATCTTGATCGCGGTGACCCCGTCGGGAAGCTGCCCGGTGAAGTTCAGCATCGGCCCGACCGTCACCACCGCGTCGAGTCCGGCGTCCTCGATCACGAAGGCGAGATCCTCGGGGGACAGCAGGTAGTTCAGCGGCACCACCGTCCGTCCGAGTCGCCACGCCGCCAGCAACGCCGCGGGGAAGAGACCCGAGGTGGGCAGCATCACGCCGATCCTCGGCCGATCGGTGGTCGCGTCGATCGCCTTCGCGAGATGCGCGGCGACGTAGAGCATGGTGGCCCCCCGCCACCGCCGCTGGTCGTCGACCGCGACCTCGCGAAACGGGTGGCGGAAGAGCATTCCTCGGATTCGGTCGTGGAGCTTCATGACTTCGTACCATACTTCGTCATGGGCACCTCCCGCACGGCCATCCTCATGATCTGGACCATGGTGCTCGTCGTTCCCTGGATGCCGGGATGCGGCGAGGGGCAGCAACGCCGCTACGACGACGCCGTGCTGGCGCTCCGCGACGGTCGAAACGAAACCGCGCTGGCGGAATCCCGCCGGGTCGTGAGCTCCTCCAATCCCGCCCTCCGCTGCGACGCGGCGCTGGTCGCCGGCGTCGCCGCCACCCGCGTGGGGGCCACCGCGGACGCCCGTCGCTACCTCAAGATCGCCGCGACCTCGAGCGATTCGGAAGTCGCCGGGAGAGCCCTCGTCCAGCGGGGCGTGCTCGAACGCCGGGAAGGCCGACGCCTGGAGGCCGCGGAGTCCTTCGCCCGCGCTGCGGACCGGCTCGACCCCGAAGAGGCCGGACGGGCCCTGCTGCTCGCCGCCGAGGACTACGAGGCGGTGGGCCGACGCACCACCGCCCGACGCTGCCTCGACCGGGCCACCGGACTTTCCAGCGACACCGCCGACACCGCACGCACCCGCCTCGCCGAGACCGGATACACGATCCAATTCGGGAGTTTCTCGAGCCGGGACAATGCGACTCGGCAGGCCGCCGCGGTGAGCCGCGAAGCCGCACGACGTGGCATTGGTGATGTCCGGATTCGATCCGAGGATGACGGCTGGAAGGTTCAGGCCGGGGTCTTTCGGGACCGCGCCGCCGCCGGACGAGCCCTTCGGCGGCTCGATCGAACCGACGCGATGGTCGTCCCGATCGGGGGCTGAGCGTGGAACCGCCCGGCTTTCCGAGCGAATTCGAGCACACCCTCCATATACTCGGATCGGCGGAGGGCGCTTCGCCGGCCCGAACGTCCCGGAGCGAAACCGATGCCCCTGCCGATCATTCCCATCGTCGTCGCCATCGTCACCGCCACCATCGGGGCGGCCCCGACGCATGCCGCGCCGCCGACGGCCGGGGATGGATCGAGCTGGACCGATGGCGTCCTGCCCCCGGCACCGATCGCGACCGAGGGCGTCCTGCCGCCGATGGTCGACGCACGAACCTCGGCGCGGGCGCGGGCCAACCTGGCGGCGTCGCGGAACGCCGCGGTCCTCGGGCTGCTCGAGACGATTCGAAAATCCAACCTCGGACGAATGCGGAAGGCCGAGACCCGGGCGTCCGGCCTGGAGCGACTTCGAAACCTCGACGACCCCGGGTTCCTCTACGCCATGCCCGTGGTGCTCGCCGATGAGCGGGAGGACGTCCGCCGGACCGTGGTCGAGCATCTTGCGGCCTCGGGCCCGTCCGGCCAGGCCGCCCTCGCGTGGACCGCGATCCACGGCACGAAGCCGAAGATGCGTGACGCCTGTCTCGCCTCCCTGCGCGGCCCCGCCGCCGCCGAAACGCTCGCGGTGCTTCAGACCGCGCTCCGCGGCGGGAACCACGAGACGATCGACCGGGCCGGTCGCATCGCCGGGATCATGGATGCGTGGCCCGCGATCCCCCACCTCGTCGCGACCCAGTACTCGGCGGACCGCGTCCGCCGCAAGAGCGACCTCGCGTGGATCGCCATCGGCACCCAGCGGTCCTACGTGCAGAATCTCATCCCCGTCACCGGCGACGGCTCCGGGGCGTTCCAACCGGTGATCGGTCAGATCCTCGAAGGCTTCGTGATGCGGGTCACCGACGCCGTCGTCGTGATCTACCGCACCGAAGTGCATCGCTCGCTGGTGGGCATCACCAGCCGCGCCACCGGGACCGATACCAGCCGAAACGGTTGGAGCTTCACGGCGTGGCGGGACTGGTACAACGACGAATTCCTCGCCACCGCCTCGGAACGCGCCGCGGAGGCCGCCGATGCATCCGACGCCGCCCGGTACGCGGAGGCGGAACGCCGCCGCCAGGATGCCGCTTCGGGCGAAGATTGACCCCACGGGCCGCCGGATCAGCGAAGGCGTCGTACCGCGACTCCAACGGGCGGAGGGCCGCCCGCCACCCGACATCACAGGACCTTGATCGCCGCGGCCAGTCGTTCATACTCGGCGAATTCGTTGTAGACGTGCGTGCTGAATCGCACGAATCGCCGGCCACCGTGGTACATGACGGGAATCTCGATGCGGTGGTCTTCCAGCAATCGCGCCTGCACGGGATCGACCGAAATCTCGAGCGGCCCGGATTTCGGATCGGCCGAAGGCAGCGGCGATCCGCCGCCAGCGGGCTGCAGACGGTCGGGCAGCGGCAACGTCGCCATGAAGCCGAGCGATGAACCGTCGAGCGGCGAGATGGGTTCGACCCCGAGACGTTCGACGAGCATCGCGTGCGCCTCGATCGCGAGGTCGCGATTGCGACGTCGCACCTCGCCCCAGCCGCCGAAGCGATCCATGAAGTCGATCGCCTCCTTCGCGAGGATCCACGGGGCGGGATCGAAGGTTCCCTGCCAGTCGAATTCCGCCGTGAACGACTGGTCGAGATGATGACTGATCACCGTCGGCTTCATCCGCCCTTCGAAGTCGCCTCGAACCACGACGACGGCGGTGCCCCGCAGGGCGCACGGCCACTTGTGAAGGTTGCCGGTCCAGGCGATGGGGTCGCCGATGTCCGCCACCGGTCGATCGAGCATCCCCGGCGCGTGCGCGCCGTCGACGATCGTCTCGACGCCGTGCGACTTCGCCATCTCCACGATCGCGCGGGTCGGAAGCACGAGGGCCGTCGGTGACGTGATCTGATCGAGCACGAGCAGTTTCGTTCGCGGGGTGATGGCCCGCTCCACCGCATCGATCCAGTCTCCGGGGCCATCGATCGGCAGCGGGATTTCGATCTTCCGTGGCACGATTCCGCGACGACGCGCAGTCATGAGGATCGACTGCCAGACCGCGTTGTAGCCCTGGTCGAGGTGAAGGACCTCGTCTCCCGGCTCGAGCGGGAACGATTGCAGCATCGCATTGATCCCGTTGGTGGCGTTCGAGACGAAACCGGTCCGGTCGCCGTCCGCACCGAGGAATCCGGCCACCGCCTCCGCGGACGCCCGGATCGCCGTGACGCCGTCCCGCCAGACGCCCTCGACGGGATTTCGCTCGATCGCCCGCCGCGCTTCGGTCGCCCGTTCCTGCAGGACCCGGGGAACGGCGCCGAAGGAGCCGTGGTTGAGGAATGACAGATCGGGCGCGAGATCCCACTGCGATCTGGCCTCGACGCCGAATCCGACCCGCTGCTCGTGATGCACTCGTGCCATGGAACGTGGAGCCTAATCCGATCCCGAAAGGCGGTCCCGATTTTCCGCCTGATTCCCCGACACGCCGACCGAGGCCAATAACCTTCGTTCATCGCCTGTTCGTCGTTCGAATGGGCGGCGTCGCCTCGTCCTCCTGCCCCCTCCGGCGGGGCGGCGCCTTTTTTCACCCAAGAAACCCCGTTTCCAACCTTGGAAACGGGGTTTTTCGATCAGTACCGGCGAACTGACGGTCAGAAGGCCAGACCCCGCCCGTACGGATTCTGATCGGGGTAACATTCACCGAACGAATTGTGGAGCGTCACCCTGACAACGGCCGAACAAGTTCAGGACACCACGGCACACCCCCCTTCAGGTGCCACCCGCTTCGCAAGGACCCGCCCCCATGACCATGCCCCTCGTTCAACTCGGACCCGGTGGAGACTACGTCCGGAAGATCGTGCCCACGGACGATCGTCTCCAGTCCGTCTCGCGACCGTTCACCCATGCGGACCGACCCATCGGTGATCGAGGAACCCCTCGCGGCGTGCTCGCGCTGCTCATCGCAGCGCTGCGGATCCTCGGCATCCTGTCCCCCGAAGCCGACAAGGCCGCCGACCCTGATCGCGCCCCGGCGTTCGAGTCGAAGCGCGAACACCCCCGGCGTCCCGCGTTCATCGATCGAAAGGCTGCTCGCCGACTTCGATCCAGACGTTCCGACGTCCGCCCCGAGATGCACTCCCGGCACGACGACGTGTTCGAACGATGCCTCGGCATCGACCGCGTCGAAATCAGTCCCACGGCCCTCCGCCACCTCGCCGACCGAACCCCGGCCCCGAAATCACCCCCGCTCGAAACGCCGGTGGCGGAGTTGCTCCACTCCGCCCCGGCGTCTTCGGCCCGGGTCCCGACCGGCCGTCGCTCCCTCGTCGGTCATGGCGAACGCGTCCGAATGGTGGCCCGGGCCACGCTCGAACGACTTCGCACCCACACCGAAGACCATCTGAACCGCCTTTCGAATTCCGACCAACCGCGATCCTCCACCGCTCGCCTGACCTCGACCCAGGAAAACCTTCATGAACCTGACCCCCAAACAGCTTCGCATTCTCGACTTCGTCCGCACCTATCGGGAGAACGAGGGTTATTCGCCGACGATGCAGGAGATCGCGAACGAGTTCGGCGTCAGCAAGGTGACGGTGTTCGAACACGTCGAAGCACTGGTCGGCAAGGGCGCGCTCGTGCGAGATCCGAACAAGGCACGCTCTTTGTCGCCGGTGGATGAACCCGCCGACGACGAACTGGTGCTCCCGCTCAAGGGTCGAATCGCCGCCGGCCGACCGATCGAGAAGTGCGAGGACGACAGCGAGCTGGATCTCGGCCAGATCTTCGGCCCCCGAAAGGGGCGGCACGGAGAGATGTTCGCGCTTCAGGTGGAAGGTGAATCGATGCGGGACGAGGGCATCTTCGACGGAGACTATGTGATCGTCGAAAAACGACAGACGGCACGAAACGGGGAGCGAGTCGTGGCCCTTCTGCCGGATGGCGAGACCACTCTGAAGACCTTCTTCCGCGAAAGCGACGGAACGATCCGCCTTCAACCGGCCAATCCCGATTTCGAACCGATCATCGTGCGCGATTGCAGGATCCAGGGCGTGGTCACCGGCGTCATGCGTCGCTACTGAATCAAGCCGGCTCGAGATGACCCGTCCGAAATCGAACCAGCGGTTTTTCAAGCAGCGTTCGGTGAACACGGCGGGAGATGGAGGAAGCCGGCGTGCGACGACGGGTGAGCGGATCGAATCCGCACACCCGTCGTCACTTCGTTCACGATTCGTTCGCGCACGCTTATTCGTGCCTCTGATCGCCGCGCCGTGCCGCACCGGAGATCGCCCGGAAACCGCGGCTTCGGATCACCCGCCCCCCAGAAAGCCGCGGTCAGCCTGCGGTCCCCCATCGATCCAGCAGGCGGCCGATGTCCGCACCATTCACCACACCATCCCCGTTGACGTCGGCGACCGGGGACTTCGTGACCGGCCCCCAATCCGCGAGCATCAACCCCAGATCGGCCGGCGTGACAAGCCCGTCGCCATTGAGATCCGAGGTTCGAAAGACCCGGATGCTGCCATTGAGGACTTCGAGGGTGGGCACCGAGAAGTCGTAGTTGAAGAACGAGACCTCGGAGAGCGTGATCGGAATCACGGTCCCGGGCTGGAGATTCGCCGGTACCTCGATCGTCAGTCCGACCAGTTGATGGTCACCAGGCGCGATCTGATCCTCGGTGAAGATGCAGGCCGCGTCGACTCGAACGTTCGGTGACGGCGCCGTATCCCAACCGTTCCAGCCGTTGCTGAAGATCGGCCCGTTGTAGAGCACCTCTTCGACTTCGAGCCCGAGCGGGGTCGCGTTGAAACCGAAGGCCCCGATGATGTCCATGGTCTCCGCTCGAACGGGCACCGCCACCATCTGCCCGCGGGTCGCGTTGACGTTGGAGATCTTGAGAATCGCGCCACCACCGGATCCGGCGGAGGCCGCGATCGGGGAAAGGGACAATCCAACGAGAAGCATCGTTTGAAGCATGGCGCCTGGGCTCCGGGGGTGATCGACTTCTTGAGACTAACCGAATCCCGGTTCCGATCGAGAAAGTCCTGCGGAATCCGGTGAGATCGATTTCAGTGGCGTCAGCGAACGCCTTGGACCGGGATCGAGGCCGACCACGGACGATCGAATAGCGCCAGGATCGTCGGGTTTCGAACGGCTCGGCACCCTCGCTCCCGATCCTCGATATGGCTGATATCCCCGATCGTCAGGATGGATCGGAACGGTGCGCGGCCGCGGCCAGTGGTTCGACGAATCGAACCACGGCGGCCGAGAGATCCTCGCCGGCCGAAACCGCCTCCCCGATCGCTCGAACCAGCGCCGAGCCCACGATGGCGCCATCGGCATCCTGGACGACGGTGGCGACGTGGTCCGCCGACGCGATTCCGAACCCGGCCGCAAGTGGCAGGTCGGTGATGTCCCGGATCCGGCCGATCCGACCCTCCAGCTCCGGCGCGTCACCTCGTTCGCCGGTGATGCCCCGCCGCGCGAGCAGGTAGAGGAACTCGCGTGCCGACGCCGCGATCCGGGCGGTTCGCTCGGCCGAGGTGTCCGGCGCCAACAGGGTGCTGAAAGCGATGTCGGCCGATTCAGCGGCAACGACGAGCGGCTCGATGGCGTCGAGATCGGCGTCGGGAACGATCACCCCGTCGAAGCCGGCGTCCGAAAGGGCCGTGATGAAGTTCCCGCCACCCATTCGATCGACGATCGAAACGCTCACCATCGCCAGCAGCGGAAGTTCGACCGCATCCCGGCAGTCGCGGACCCGCGCGAGCACCGAATCCACGCGAGCTCCGCGTTCGAGGGCGGCGTGCATCGCCGCGGCGATCAGGGGACCATCCGCGATCGGATCGCTGAACGGAATCCCGATCTCCACGGCGTCCGCACCCGCGGCTTCGAGCGACTGAAGCAGCAGGGAGAGGTCTTCGAGCTTCGGGTCGCCCGCGACGATGAAAGGCATCAACGCACCCGTTCCGGCGGCTCGATGACGGGCGAACATTTCGGCAAGGCGTCCCATGGCGTGACATCGTATCCACCCCGGCCGCCGAGCCTGGTCTGCGGGGATCGGTTTTCGGACCCGCCGCCCTCCCATCCCGCACGCCCTTGGAAGGGAATGCTTCTCCGAATGCAACGGGCGGACGCCCGAGCCGATGTCATCCACATGCTGGCTCGATTCGCCAACCTCAGTCGCTCCCTCACGATGTGGGTGGTACTGGTTCCAGTGCTCGTCGTCGTGATCCTCCTCGGCACCGACCGCCTTGCCGAAGCCCGGGCCGAATCCGACCTGATCGGACGACACTGGCGGTCGGTGGCCAGCATCTGGGGCCACCCCGACTGCACCGCGAAGGCCGTTCGAATCGCGACCCGCGAGAACGCCACGCGCGCCGATCGTCGCGACGGCGACCTCGTCATCCCACACCTCGAGATGGTGCTCGAATCGCCGGCCCCGGCGAGCGGACCGCTCGCCGACAACGCGCACCGGAATTTCATCTGGAGCGATGATGCGACCGTCGACCGGTATGCCCGCCGAGTCACCCTCGGCGATCTTCGGGACGTCCGAATGGAAACGCGGATCGCGGTCGATCGCTCGCGACCGGTTCGCATCGTTCGGACCGACGCGAATGGCCGGGTGGTGGACATCCAGTCCGTCCGCCCCGTCTTCGTGATGGCCGAACCCTGAATCGACCTTCGATCGACGCCATACGCCGGCGAATAAAAACCTCGACCGACGAACGCGAACGCGGATCCGCTTGATCACATCGACCGGCGTGGTATCGTTGGATTCAGAGAGAAACCCACCACGACATACGAGAGACCCCTTATGCGCGCCCGATCCTCCATCGCGTTCTTCTGCATGCTCGCTTCGATCCCCGCATCCGCGGACATCGTCACCGTCGCGACCGACGGTTCCGGCGACTTCACCTCGATCCAGGCGGCCATCGATGCCGTACCCACCGACTCCACCATCCAGGTCGCGCCCGGCGTCTACAACGAGATCATCGATCTCGGCAAGAAGTCGCTGGTCATCGAGGGAACCGGCAAGGACGCCACCGAGACGGTGATCGACGGCTCGGGCTTCAAATCCACGGTGGTCAGGATCACCGGTGGCCAGGACGAGTCCACCGTGATCCGACTTCTCACTGTCGCCAACGGCGAGGCGGGGTCGCCGCTCCCGGGCAATCCGAACATCCTGGTGGGAGGCGGCCTCTTTGCCGTCGACTCGTCTCCACGAATCGAATTCTGCCGCTTCATCGACAACCGATCCGCCTTCGGCGGCGCGATCTATCTTCTGCGGTCCGAGTCGGCGGTGGCGGACTCGACCTTTCTGGACAACTTCGCATTCGCCGACGGCGGTGCCATCTTCGCCTTCCAGGGCGCCGCGAGAATCTGCCGCAACCTACTCGCTGGAAACCGGGCCGTGAACCATGGCGGCGCGATCAAGGTCGTGCTCGGCGAATCCTACGTCCACGACTGCGTGATGGAAGGCAACACCGCCTATCAGGGGGGCGGCCTCTACTGGTTCGCGAACGAGGACACGACGCCCCTCGAGGTGCACGGCTGCACGATCATCTGCAACCTCGCCAACAAGATCGGCGGCGGCATCAAGACGCGTTTCGGCTTTCCGGCCGTCACCCTCGAGGAGACCATCGTCTGCGACAACGACCCCGACGAGATCGACGGCCCGTACGTCGATCTCGGCATGAACGCACTCTGCGTCTGCCCCGCCGACTTCACCGGCGATGGCGACGTCGACGGGGCGGACCTCGGGCTCCTCGTCGCGTTCTGGGGACCGTGCAGAACCGCCGACTGCCCTGCGGACCTGAACCAAGATGGCGTCGTCAACGGAGGCGATCTCGGGCTTCTGCTCGGATTCTGGGGCCCTTGCGACTGATCTCCATGCGGTCGACCGGTGACCGCGGGTAGGCTCCCAGCATGACCCAGGCCGAGGATGCCACCACCAGGCCCGACGATTCCCCCCCGCTTCACCGGAGCTGGTGGGGCGTGCTCATCAAGTTCATCCTGGCCGCCGGGGTGCTGGTCGCCGTCTACCTGATCTGGCAGACCTGGATAAGCCCGCATGAAGCGGACATCGAGCGATCGCTCGAGCGTCTCGGGCCGTGGGGCCCGGTGATCTTCATCGTCGCCTTTCTGATCGGGACGAGCCTCTTCTTTCCCGAATCGGTGCTGGCGATCGCCGCCGGCACGATCTTCGGCCTGTGGTGGGGCCTGCTCTGGGTCGTGGTCGCGGGAACCCTGACCGCGGTGGTCGTCTACTGGCTCGGCCGGACGGTGCTCCGAAATCGAATCGAGCCGATGCTCGCCAGGCACCCCAGGCTCGACGCGGTCGACGAGGCCGCTTCCGAGAGCGGACTGAAGCTCATCCTCCTCCTCCGCCTCTCGCCCATGAACTTCACGATGCTCTGCTGGTTGCTCTCGATCAGCCGCGTCCGGTTCCGAACCTACCTCCTGAGTTGCGTCGGCATGTTCCCGGGCAACTTCTCGACGGTCTCCCTCGGCTTCGCCGCCCGGCACACCGCCGATCTCGCCAACCGCCTCAAGGCGGGCGACGGTCGCCCCCCCGGCGACTCGATGGTGCACGAGATCACGCTCTACAGCGGGCTGGTCGTCTCGCTCGTGGTCAGCCTGCTCGTGGCCCGAATCGCCGTTCGAGCGATGAAGACCGCGACCGGCCCCTCGACCGCCGACACCGCTTCGGATCCGAGCGCGTGAAGCCCTCGCTTTCCGCGATGTTTCTGGCGATCGTCGCCTCGCCCCCGGGAATCGTCTGCGCGGACGAGCCACCGCCCAACGTGGTGGTGATCGTCTCCGACGACCATCGGGCGGACATCCTCGGCTGCGCGGGACACCCGATCGTCCGGACGCCGAACCTCGACCGGCTCGCCGCCGACGGGGTCCGCTTCGAGAACGCGTTCGTGACCACCAGCATCTGCGCCGCGAGCCGCGCGAGCATCCTCACCGGACTTCCGGAGCGGGCTCACCACTTCACCTTCGGACGCCCGCCCCTCGCCGAATCGCTCGCCCGGGCGTCGTATCCGGCGCAGCTTCGCGCCGCCGGTCACCGCACCGGATTCGTCGGCAAGTTCGGAATCTCCGTCGAAGGCGGCCGAGCCACCATCGACCGGATGTTCGACGAGTTCACGCCGATCACCCGCACGCCGTACTTCAAGACGCTTCCGGACGGATCGACCAGACACGCGACCGATCTCATCGGCGACGCCGCCGTCGACTTCCTCGAGCGTGCCGCGACGAACCAGCCCTTCTGCCTCTCGATCAGCTTCAACGCCGGCCATGCCGAAGACGGCGATCTCGACGACCATTTTCCACCGCCCCCCGCCGAAGCGGATCTCCACGCCGACGTCCCGATGCCGAGACCGCGGCTCGACGGCGGTCGCCACTTCGAGGGTCAGCCGGCGTTCCTGCGCGAGTCGATGAATCGACATCGATACCGCTGGCGTTGGGACGCGCCGGAGAAGTACGACCGCAACCTTCGGAACTACTTCCGGATGCTCGCGGGACTCGACCGGAACGTCGGCCGGGTGCTCGCCGCCCTCGACCGACTCGGGCTGGCCGACGACACGATGGTGATCTTCCTCGGCGACAACGGGTACTACATGGGCGAACGGGGCTTCGCCGGCAAGTGGTCCCACTACGAGGAGTCGCTGCGGATCCCGCTGATCGTCTTCGATCCACGACTCGACCCCGCGGACCGAGGCCGGGTGGAGACCGCACCGACCTTGAACATCGACGTCTCACCGACGGTGCTCGAGGCCGCCGGACTTCCACTCGCGGCGAGCCCCGCCGCGGGGCGCCCGCTCCCGATCGCTCCGCTCGCCCCCGCGGGTGCCGGCGCACGCACCGGCTTCCTCTGCGAGCACGGCATGAAGCATCCCGACCTTCCCAGGTGGGTCGGCTATCGAACCGGCGACCTCAAGTACGCCCGGTATCTCGATCGACCCGAGGACGGCGAGTTCCTCCACGATCTCCGAACGGACCCCGACGAGTCCACCAATCTCGCCCGAGATCCGGCCCGCGCCGCCGACCTCGCCGAGATGCGGCGGGCCTGCGATGACGCGATGGCCGACGCGACCGCGGCCGGACCGCCGCTTCCCAGGATCCTTCTGATCGGTGATTCCATCTCGATGGGCTACCACGCAACGGTCGTCGCGTCGCTCGACGACGAAGCGAAGGTCGTCCGCCCGCCCGGGAACTGCGAAGGGACCACGAAGGGAGCCGATCGGATCGAGGACTGGCTCGCGCTCGACGGGGGTGACTTCGACCTCGTCCACTTCAACTTCGGACTTCACGATCTCAAGCGGGTCCGGGCCGACGGCCGGAACTCCGACGATCCCACCGATCCACCGCAGGCGACCGCCGAACGCTACGGCACGCAGCTGCGGCGGATACTCGATGCCATCGTGGCGCACGGGGCCGCGCCGGTGTTCTGCACCACGACGCCGGTTCCGAGCGGCGGCGTGCGTCCCCACCGCGAACCGACCGACGTCGATCGCTACAACGCCATCGCCCTCGAGATCATGACGGAGCACGGCGTCGCGGTGAACGACCTCAACGGCTTCGCGACGAGCCGACTCACCGAGATCCAGATCCCCGCGAACGTCCACTTCACGAAGACCGGATCGGCCGTGCTCGGCGACGCGGTCGCCTCGAGGATCCGTGCCATCCTCAGAGGCCGGAACTGAGTCACCCGATCAGAGCAGGGCGAGCACGCGGGCGGGGCCGCCGGTGCCACCCTTGAACTTCGGGGCACCGACCACGATCGTCGCACCGGCCTCGGGAACCTTCGAGAGATCGTTGAGGTTCTCGACCCCCCACCGATTCTCGGGAAGCCAGATCAGGTGCACGTCGAGTCCGTTCGACCGGCTGTTGTCGAAGCTGAGCGTGTCGACGCCGATCCCCACCACTTCCCGATCCTCCAGCAGCATGCGCGCGGTGTCGGGATGGAAGGCAGGCTGCCTCGAGGCGCCCCCCCCGTCGGATTCGTCCGCACAGAAGAAGGCCTTCGGATCGCCCGCCTTCTCCGCCCAGCCGCTGTTCATCGCGACGAAACACCTTGGCGGCAGCGGACCGTGCGCCGCTTCCCACCGACGAACGTGCTCGGGCGTCACCTGAGCAAGCGGATCATCCGCCGCCTCCTTCCGCATGTCGATGACCACGAGCGGCGCGACGAGTTCATCGGCCGGAATCTCGTCGACCGACTTCCCGCCGGCGCTGCAGTGGTTCGCCGCATCGACGTGGGTGCCGACGTGCTCCCAGTAGGAGACCTTCTTCAGGGCGAAGGGCGTCTCTGCGTCGATGACGAACTCGTCGACCTCGGTGAGACTGGCGGGCGCGGTCCGTCCCATGATGACCTGCCCTTCGGCGAACCACGCGGGAAAGTCCGGTCGGAGGGTGTGGGTGAGATCCACGGTGCGCGTGAAGCTCGTGGGCGGCCGTTGCGCGCTCGCCGGATCGAGCACCGCCGTGGACGCGACCGACGCCGAACCGATGCCGGCGACCGCGGCACACGAACCGGCGGCGGTCTTCAGGAATCGACGCCGATCCGCAATGACGCGATCGACCTCGGCCATGATGCAGGGTGAGCACATGATGCTTCTCCGGTTCACTTTCAGATCTGCGTGGGATGCCGCCATCGAGCCTACCTGAAATCCCCGGAGCAACGGGCGCCTGTCCCCGCCGGGCGACGTCCGCAGCCCGGACCCGGCCGAACACCGCCAAGTCACCGATCCCGGCCAGCGACCGTCCCGAGATCCGCCGCCGGGAGTCCCGCCCGGTTCGGCCGCACCCCGACGACGATCCGGGTTGATATTCTCCCCTCGCCGAATCGTCCGCCGGCGACACTCTGATCTTCCGGACGGCGTGAAGCGAGGTCGACCTCGCGCACGTCGTCGAAGACGACGCCCCCTCGGACATCTGATTCCCGACACCGAACTCCAGACCGAGGCAGAGTCCCCCATGAACCACGCAAGCAAGATCACGACCACGCAGATCCTGACCGCGCAGCAGGCCTGGGGCGATGGGATCGTCGGCATCGCCGCCGCGCACGCCGATGGCGAGGACTTCGAGGCCGTCGCGAGAGCGCACGTCACGACCCACTACGCGTACGGATTGATGCCGGTCCTCTTCAAACCGACCATGGCCGCCGACGTCCAGTTCCGCACCACCTTCGACGAAGCCCTCTCGTACTTCGTGGCCACCAACGGCCGGTGTCCCGAGGACACGGGATTCGCGATCAAGGGTTGGACCTCGGTCCGCTTCGAAAACGTCGACATCCTCACCCACGGCGGAACAGCGCTGGCGATGGGCAACTACTTCTTCACGAATCGGGACGCCGAGACGGCCAAGGTCGAGTATTCCTTCGGATACGCCCTCGACGACCTCGGAGAGGTCCGCATCTGCCTGCATCACTCGTCGATTCCCTACGCGGACTCGTGACGGCGAAGCGAACGGCGTTGCCCTGGCCTTCATTCGCCGAGATCGTGAACGCGGCCGTACCAACCCCAGAGTAGGCCACGCCCGCGACACCTCCAAGCCTCAAGACGACCGATCCGCCGCCAGACGCCGTCCGCTGTCGGCTGTCGGCTGTCGGAGCATGGCGAAACGACACGGCCGATACCCCGCCAACGCGACCGAGGACGCTGCCCCGCGACCACCCCGGGTCGCGCGAACGGGGTGCGCCCGGCAAAACGAGCGAACCCCGCCGTCGGTCTGTAAGCCGGTGGCGGGGTTCGTCGTCAGGTGGGCCATACTGGATTTGAACCAGTGACCTCTTGTGTGTCATACAAGCGCGCTAGCCAACTGCGCCAATGGC
>NYSY01000045.1 GCA_002683215.1 Planctomycetaceae bacterium | reverse complement strand
CCGCCCCCCCCGCCGGCCTTCCAACGGGCCCGCACGCAACCCTCGATGCCCAGGCCGATGCGATCGAGAACGCGCTCGGCGCACGAATGATGGAACGCCTCGACGCAGCGCCAGCCGACGCCCGTGCACTCCTGATGTTCTCGGGCGGAGCCGACTCGTCGCTGCTGGCGGTGATCCTGCGGCGGATCGCCCCCGACCGCACGCTCCTCGTCCACTACACCAGGTGGGCGGACGACGAGGAGACGGCGGCAGCCCGTGCGATCGCGGATGAACTGGGCCTGCCGATCAAGGTCGTCGGCGAAGGCGATATCGAAGGCCGACCGGTGCTCGACGACGTTGCCGACGTGTATCCGTTTCCGTTCGGGGACCATTCCGCGATCCCGACCGCCCGGGTGGTGCGGGCCGCCTTGAGCGTCGCCGGGCCGAACGACGTCTTCTTCGACGGCATCGGCGCCGACGGCGCCTTCGGCCTCTTCGGTCGGATCGCCCAGTGGGAACGTGTCGCCCGACTCCCGCGCCCTGCGAAGCGAATCGCCTCGGGCGCGTTCCGGCTCGCGCGGGCCTGGGAACGCGAACCTGGCCCCCTCCGGCATCTCCGCGTCCTGCGGAAGGCGCTCGATGCGTCCCCGATCTCCGCGGCCCTCGGGCAGAACTGCCTCTTCGACATTCTCTACGACCACCGCACGCCATGGCGAACCACGGTCGATCGGGAGATCACCCGCTGGTCGGAGATCGTCCTTCCCGACGGGGACTCGGCCGTGCGCCTGGCCGCAACGGATCTTTCCCACGTCTGTGCGACCGTCTTCGCTCAGAAGAGCAAGCCCATCATCGAGAATGCGGGACGACATGTCGACTATCCATTCATGTCGTCCGGCGTCATGGGCATCGCGCTGCAGCACGCCGCGAAATGGCCGGACGCCAAGACGCCGAAGGCGGCGCTTCGACATGCGCTGGGCCGGGAACTCCCCCACCACCTCGCGCACCGACGCAAAGTGGGCTTCACCATTCGGATGACGAAGGAGTTCGCGCGACCCGATTTTCTGGACCGCTTCAGGAGTCTCACGGACCACGCTTCACCCTTGAGTGGATTCCTGCATCGCCCACGAATCGAACGACTCGGCGAACTGATGAAGAACTCGAGAGAACTCCCGGTGCAGACCCAGTACTTCGCATTCGGCGTGGTCTTTCTCGACCAGTGGCTTCGTGATGGCCTGGGTTGACCCGGAACCGCGTTGATCGAACCCCGGAGTCGAGAATCGTTTCGAGACACGCCTTCTCCCCCGACACGGAAGGTTCGATTCGTCGGGGCTTCTCGTCTTGTTGTCGACTGGCCCCATGCCTCCACCGAACAGGTGCCGCCCGCGACGGCGACACCGGTTCTCAGCAGTCGCCCCAGTAACTCAGGAGCAGGCCGAGGTCGCCGCCGTCGGTGACGCCGTCGCCATTGATGTCGCCGCCGGGCCCGCCCCACGCGGCCAGCAGGAGCCCCAGGTCGCCGCCGTTGATCGCACCGTCGCCGTTGAGGTCTCCGGGACAGTCAACCGGACAGTCATCCGTGATCGTGTTGCCGCCGTCGTCGCTCCACGGACCGATGATCTGGTTCTCGAAGGTGCTCGAACCGGCCACGTCGTTTCCGCAGACCAGGCATCCACTCAGGGTGGGCGTGCAATCATCTTCACTGCGAATTCCCCCCGTCTCCTCCTCGGCGGAATTTCCGGTGATCGTGCAGTCGATGAGGGTCGGGGACGCACCGGAGATGTTGGAGATGGCTCCGCAGGCCTGCCCCGCGGTGTTTCCGATGACGGTGCAGGAGATGAGCGTCGGATCTCCACCCTGATTGGCCATGGCCCCCCCGACGACGGTGGCGGCGTTGTTTCGGAATTCGCAGCCGACCATTTCCGGTTGTCCATCGAAGAGCACGTACATCGCGCCTCCGGCGCTGGCGGCATTCGAATCGAATTCGCAATCGAGCATGACCGGATTGCAGTCGTCGCTGTTGTAGATCGCCCCTCCGGACCATCCGGCCGAGTTTTCCACGAAAAGGCAGTCGGTCAGGCGGGGAGAGGCGCGAAAGGCGTTGGACATTCCCCCTCCGCCCAGGTCCGCGGTGTTCTCCTGGAACACGCAGTCGACCAGCACCGGCATCGCGTCGAAGGCGTTGTACATCCCTGCGCCCTCNAGCGACCGATTGCGCACGAAGACGACGTCGGCGAGCTCCGGATTCCCGTCGCCGGCGAACATACCGCCCCCCTCCGCGGCGGCAGTGTTGTCTTCGAACCGGCACCCTTCCAGAGTCGGGTTGGCGTAGGAGGCGTAAAGCCCGCCTCCGGAGATTTTGGCGATGTTGTTCCGAAACGTGCAGTCGATCAATACCGGGCTGCTTGCATAGCAGGCCACGCCGGCTCCGGCCACGGCGACGCCGTTCTGGATCACCAGATTCTGGAGAATCGTCTCACTCGTCTCACCAGTGACGCATTGCAACACCCAGTGCTTCCCTCCACCGTCGAGAATGCTTCCCGGTCCGGAGCGCGTCGACACGCCGAGGATCCGAATCGCCTTGCCGCGGGTGTCGATCGGCGCGCCCTCGGTGTAGAGGTGCTCGAACAGCTGGATGACGTCGCCGTCCTCGGCGTCGTCGATCGCGGCCTGGATCGAGGTGTACGGACAACTCGGACAGACCTCGAAGGTCTCGGCGAGCGCGGCGGTGATGGGGAGACCGAGGAACAGAGCGGCCAAAATGAATCGATGAGTCATATCTTTCTCGCGCGGGTTCTTTCGATTGCTCGACAACGAACGCGGAATGATACTCGCTGGGTCCCGCAGTCGAGGATTTCTTCGCGCAGATCGCCGAGCTGGGGGCCGGTCCGATGTCGCCGAAAGACACGATCAGAGGCACGGCCCCCAGTAACTCAGGAGCAGGCCGAGGTCGCCGCCGTCGGTGACGCCGTCGCCGTTGAGGTCGCCGCCGGGCCCGCCCCAGGCGGCCAGCAGGAGCCCCAGGTCGCCGCCGTTGATCGCACCGTCGCCGTTGAGGTCTCCGGGGCAGTCGGCGGGACATTCGTCGGTCACGGTGTTGCCGCCATTGTCGGTCCAGGCCCCGATGATCTGACCCGAAGTGGAGTTCCCGCACACCGTGGTGTCGGTGAGCGACAGCTGCACGCCATAGAACCGCAGGCCCCCAAAGCCCGAGTTGTTGTTCCTGACGACGCTACCGGTGAAATCCACCACGCCACCGTCAATGAGGACGCCGGCATTGCCGGAGCAGCCGGGGAGCGGGCAACTGCCGCCGTTGTCTTCCACCACGCAGTCGATGAACTCGACCTGGCTCTGGGGAATGACCGGGTCATCGAACTGATCGGTGACGTAGACACCACCTGGAAGGAACTGACCGAAACAATCCGCAACCCTGCAATCCCGGATCGTGCCGATGAAGTGAGCGAGCACCAGTCCCCCGGCATTCCCGGAGCCGAACTCGATGTTGCAGTTCGTGACCTGCCCCATGCATTCGTAGAACAGCATGGTCCTCGCGTTCAGATTCTCGAAGACGAATGGTGTCGTGCTTCGTGCCCAGCAACCGATCGTGCCGTCGATCTGCACGGCAGGCGTGCCGTCCGCATTGGTCTCGCCGATGACCGAGACCGCCACGCCTTCGAGAACCAGGCTTTCATCGCCCTGGGCCTCGTATGACCCGGCGGCGATGTAGACGGTGTCGCCGTCCTGAGCGACCTCGAAGGCCGACTCGATGGTGGCGAAGTCATCTGGCACGTGGAGGATGCTGCAACTCTCCCGCACCGCGGCGTTTCCTTCATCGATCCAATCCCCGATGATCTGGTCGGGCGTGTTGCCGCAGACCCGGGTGTCACCGATCGACGTGGAACCACCGCTCAGGTGGATCCCGCCGGCGGAGACCGCTTCGTTGTCCCGCAGCACGGAGTCGGAGATGGTCAGGGTGCCGACGCTGGCGGCGATTCCACCACCGAGGCCCTGGCCCTTCCCGCCACTCGTGATCGCCGCATTCTGCTCGAAGAGACAGCCTGCGAGAATCGCTGCCGACTTCTGGAAGAAGGCTCCGCCGCCGGCTTCCGACGAGTTTCCACGGAACGTGCAGTCGATGGCCGTCACGGAACCCTGGAAGCAGGACAGGCCGCCTCCGAGGATCGACTCGTTGTCGGTGAACAGGCAGTCCGTGATCCCCGCACTGCCGTTCTCGATCGCGATCCCGCCGCCCGAGACGGCTTGCCCGCCGGTGAAGTGGATCCCCACGATCTCGACGCCATCGACGCCGTTGATCGTCATGATCGAAGACGAGACGCTCGTGCCCGGCGCCGGACCGACCTCGACCGCAGGCCGGCCCTCCGAGTCGAGTTCGCCTTCGATCAGCAGGTCGCCGACCGAAACCGTGAGCCCGGTCTCCGGGTAGGTGCCGGCGGCGATCGAGACGAGGTCGCCCGGATTCGACGTGTCGATCGCCTCCTGAATGGTCGTGAACTCGGCGGGCACCTTGTGAATGTCGATGACTCGGATGACGCCCGTCAGCCCCGTCTCGCACCCGTTCGGATTGAAGTACGGAATGTCGCCGAGAGGGATGTCCAGCGGAACCTGCCAGCGGGCGGCGGGGCCGGTGGGTGGCCCCGCGATGTCCGTGAACTCGAAGAGTCCGTCCGGCGTGCACGGCTCGCCCGAAGTCACGTCGACCCACCAGGTGACGGTGTCTCCCGGCTCGACCAGGAGGACCTGCGGGGAGAAGACGCCGTTCGCGGCGTTCACGAAGTGGTTGACGTAGCCGTATGTCGGACAGTCGTCACGAAAGGCCACGCCGTCCTCATCGATCCAGTCGCCGGCGATGTCGTCGGGCGTGTTGGTGCAGAACATCGAGTCGCCGACCGACGTGGTGCTCCGATCGAGGAGGAGCGCTCCGCCGAGCGAAGACGCCGTGTTGGCCCCGAACCAGCAGTCGTCGATGATGAGCGTGCCGGCGCGGGACGACATCACCCCGCCGACCTCCGCGACGTTGTTCGTCATGCGGGAGCCCGTCACGGTTGCATCGCAGGCGTCGATGTACACGCAGCCACCGTCGTCGGCGGCGTTGCCGTCGAAGGTGCATTCCTCGATGACGATTGCCGCGTCGATCGCGGACAGGCAGCCGCCGGTGAGGGCCGTGTTGTCCGTGAATCGACAGTCCCTGATCGCGACGCTTCCGGAGTCGACGGCGATCGCGCCACCCGAATTCGCTCGACCGCCGGTGAAGTGGATCGATTCCAACTCGATGCCTTCCACGCCGTCGATCGTGATGATCGATGGCGCGGAGACCGTCCCGGGCTCCGGCCCGAGGAAGACGGCCGGAAGGCCCTCGTCATCGAGCGCTCCCTGGATTCGGATGTTCGGAAGCCCCGGACGGATGTCGGTCTCGTGGTAGGTGCCCGGCGCGATCGAGATCACGTCGTACTCGGCGGCCGCATCGAGCGCGGACTGAATCGTCGGGTATTCCGAGGGCACCTCGTGAAGCTCGATGATCCGAACCACCCCGGTCACGCCGTCTTTACACAGGGCATCGTTGAAGTACGGGACAACGCCGTAGGCGGAATCCGCGGGAATCTCCCAGGTGCCCTCGTAGTTTCCGAAAGGGCCTCCATACAGATTGAACTCGAAGCGTCCATCCGCGGTGCACGGTTCACCGGAGACGACCAGGACACCACCGTTCCACTGGTTGTACCGCCAGGTGACGGTTTCACCGGGCGCGGCCCTGATGACCTCGGGATGGAATCCGTCGATGGCCGCGGTCACCCGATGGTCTTCGGCGAACGAGTTGCCTGCGAGGATGGCCGTGGCCAGGAACGATGCAGTTGCGATGCGCATGGGTTGGTTTCCAATCATCCGAAACGTCTTTGGCGTGCCCGAGGCACGCAGGAGGTATCAAGAGAATCCGACTGAACGCTCAGCAGTCACCCCAAACACTCAGGAAGAGACCGAGATCGCCGCCGTCGGTGTTGCCGTCGCCGTTGATGTCCGCATCGGGGCCGCCCCAGGCGGCGAGCAGGAAGCCCAGGTCCCCGCCGTCGACCGAACCGTCGTCATTGAAGTCGCCGGGGCATTCCTCCGGGCACTCGTCGATCACCGTGTTGCCACCGTTGTCGGTCCAGTTGCCATTGATCTGGCCCGGACTGGAGTTGCCGCACACCGTGGTCTCGGTCAGTGAAACATCGGTCTGGGAGGCCATCGAAATGCCACCGTAACCCGAGGCGGAGTTGTTCCTGATGGTGCACCTGACAAAGTCCAAAATGCCCCGTTCAATGCGAACGCCGGCATTGCTCCCGCAGCCCGGAAATGGGCAACCACCCGTGTTGTTTTCAATCACGCAGTCGATCAGGTCGACATCACTGGTCACGATTTCCCCATCTTCGATCTGATCGGTGATGAACACGCCCCCCGGAAGAAATGCGGAATCGCCGTCGGCGATTCGACAGTCGAGCAGGGTGGCCTTTGCCTGATTGACGAGCACCCCCGCAAAGTTCTTCTGACCATCGACCATGAGGCAGTTCGTGACGGTCGCCGTGCAGTCATACAGCCCCAGGCTCCTCATCTTCAGATTCTCGATGACGATCGGCTCCACGCCCTGGCCGTTGAAGCCGAGCGATCCTCCGAAATCGACGGCCGGGCTTCCGTCGGCATTCGTCTCGCCGATGATCGATACGACGGTGTCTTCGATCAGGAAGAAATCATCGTTTGACGGAAGGTAGTCTCCCGCAGCAATCATGATG
>NYSY01000044.1 GCA_002683215.1 Planctomycetaceae bacterium | reverse complement strand
GGAAAGGAAGTGCCGGATGACCATCAACCCGACCACGCCGCGAACCGCAGGATCTCGATCCTTCGACCGCATGACGGTGGCGACGGAGCTGATCGTCGACCTGCATGAGCGGTCACGGAAGAATCCGGAGGTGGTGAGACCGCCCCCGATTCACCCGAACTGATCGAGCGCCGTCCGACGCACGACGAGGTGGCGTGCGACGGACCGGACACCGGGGGGTGCCGAGACCATTCGTGCGGCACGCTCGATTCGAACCCACGCGGAGGCGGCCCGGCCGCCTNCGCTGGTCGTTCGGTTCCGGTGGACTCCTCCACCACCGGCACGGAACGCGGATCGGACGATCACCCGCTCGAGCGAATCTTCTCGCCGTCGAAAAGAAAAACCCCGCAGCCGCCGAGAGCGCCTGCGGGGTCGTTGTTCTTCAGGGTCGAGACGCTTCGAGTCCGCAAACGTTCAATCCCGGCGGCGACGGCGAGCCAGCCCGCCGAGGCCGAGCAGTGCGATGGCACCGGGCGCGGGAACGATCTGGGCGGACCAGGTTCCGGACAACGGACTCCCGCCATCCCCGAACGGCGTGTTCGGACTTGCCGTCCCCGTGACGGTGCCTGACCATTGATTGAAGAGGGGACTCCACACGACGTCGCCCGCCAGCTCGATCCGCATGTCACCGTAGTCGTACGGCATGTCGAAGATGACGAACTCGGCTTCGAATACATCGGCCACGACCGGGGGATATAGCGGAAGCCACGTCTGCTCTCTCGTGCCGGAAAAGTCCCCCGCGACGATATCGACCGATCCGCTTCCGCCCGGAACCTGGAACGTGCCTTCACCGTCGTCGTAGGAGGCGTCGACCAAGAAGCTGGTCAACAGGGGAAGGTTTGTTACGGGATTACCTTGGAATGCGAAGTTGAACTCGATCTGCCCGTCCTCGAAATCCGCGGACGCCGTGGAACAGAGCGCGCTCGATGCGAGGCCCATCAGAAGCAGCGTGGTGCCGCCGGTTGAAATCATCTTGTCCATTTCCTTCTCCAGATCCCCGGTGAAAATCGGATTGACGCAGGCGCGTGCCTGCGTTGACGGCCAAGATAGCCGAGCCGAGCCGGAGAAACGACGGAAATCAAAGGAAACGGCTTCCAATCGCTGCGTACGGATCATCTGCGCTCGATTTCGGTCGATGCGATCTGATCGAGCTGCTCTTCCGCCAAAAAGAAGAACCCCGCAGCCGCCGAGGGCGTCTGCGGGGTTCGTGTTCTTCAGGTTCGAAACGCTTCGTGTCGTCGATCACTCAATCCCGGCGACGATCGGCCCTACCAATCGATACCAGTCAGCGGCTCGATCCGTACGTCACCACGGTCGTACGACGCGCCCAAGACGACGAAGTCGGCTGCGAACCGCTCGGACTCGGTCGGCATGATGCTGTTGAACTCCAGGAGGTCGGCCCAGGAATCATCTCGAACGCTGACGTCGGCGAATCGGGTGGCATCCGGAAGCAGAAGCGTGTCGTCCTCGTGGAAGCCTTCGACCACCAAGTTCGTCACTCGGACGAAATCAAGGCAGGCATCGGGCTGACCGTCGTACGGGAATTCGAAACAGGTCGCGCAGGCTTCAAGGTCCGCGATCGCCGTCGATCCGAACGAAGCCGACGCGAGCCCCACGACCAGCAGCGAGCGGCCGCCCGTTGACATCATCATGTTCTGCATTTCCCTTTTTCCCATCCCCTTGAACCCTTGCAACGCGCTGGGAGGATCTCCCTGCGCCGCGAATGATAATCGATTCGAAACAACATATCTTTGAACCGCAACGGGATCTGACTCAGGCTTCCGATTCAATGCAGAAACGGTCGATGCGAAGGTTCATCCTGCGGATCGCAAGGCTCGACGCAGCGCCGACCGAGATCAAAAAAGCCAGGCAGGCCCCTTGCGGGTCTGACGCAGCGGACTCGAATCCGCTTGGAACATCAGCGATCGCACCGGCCTGCGCCGCCGTCGTTTCGAGCGAACGCGAGGAACCACGCGGCGCCGACCGAGATCAGAAAAGCCAGGCAGGCCCCTTGCGGGTCTGACGCAGCGCCACAAAAAAGAGGCCGCCCTGATCAAGATTGCGCCTGATCAAGGCGGCCGGGGCAGAGGGAATCTTCTTCCCTCGTACTCATCGCAAGCACCCGGGACCCGGAGGTCCACGGCACAACGCCGCGACGAGGGGATAGCCTCGCAGATGTCTGGAATCGCTCTGGGGCGAGTCCGACGCTTATCAAGTTGTCGTAGTGGAATCCCTTTCCCTCTACGCCCCCGCAAATTCTTCCTCGGACAGGACGTCCAGCGGACTGGCCGCGGAGTCTGCTTTCCGAACAGTCAAATCTGCCACGAAGAGTCGACGGGGCAAATGACTCTGGTGGATTTGTCTGAGTTTTCCCGATTGGGGGAACCAGCGATGATTATCGGGACTTGCCACCTCGCTCGGCCGTCTTTTCGCGCTGGCCCGCCAGGTGTTCATCCCATCGAATCGGAAGTTCATGATCCACACCCAGCAGATCGAGCAGTCGACCCGCCATGAAATCGATCAGGTCGTTCACTGACTTGGGCTGGAGGTAGAGGCCCGGTGCCAGCGGCGCGATGATCGCGCCGGCTTCGGTCACCTTTCGCATCGCCTCGATCTCCGTGAGCCCGATCGGACTCTCGCGGTGGGCGATCACGAGCGGGCGACGCTCCTTCAGGGTCACCTGAGCCGCGCGCTGCACGAGATTGTCGCTGATCCCGTGGGCGATCTTCGCGAGGGTATTGCTCGACGCGGGGACCACCACCATGCCATCGTGCCGGAAGGAACCGCTCGCACAGGCCGCGCCGACGTCGTTGCCGGGGTGCATCACCAGTCGGTCGCCCCGCCCTCCGCTCAGTGCATCCGCATCGAGCTTCGTGATTCCCGCTTCTTCAGCGAGAAGACGTTTCCCGAGGTTCGAGCAGGCGACGTGGACCTCCACGTTCCGTTCCGCAAGGAGCTCGATCACGCGGACGGCGTAGGCCGCTCCACTCGCGCCGGTGATCCCGACCACGATCCGGCGGGCCTTCATGGGTTGAGGTGCGGTCATGCAAGGAATCCCTTCACCGCGAGTTCGTCGTGCGTCAACCGATGGATTCCTGTCGCCAATCGCCTCACACCGGTGACGTCTTCACCGCGAGCGGAGACTCACTCGGAATCCAGGGCGTCGGCTTCCGGCTCGGCGTCCGTGTTCTCGGACGCGGCTCGTTCCGCCTCGGCCTGTTCGGCGGCCGCCTGAGCCGCCACGGCAGCGGCGTCCGCTGCTTCCTGCTCCGCCTCGAGCCGGGCGACCTCGGTCGGATTCTCGCATGTCGGCCGGTCGGCCGGAATCAGCCAACGCTGGAAGACGTCGAGTTGGTACGCCCGGAACGGCTCGGACGTGTAGACGAGCGTGGCGAGCTGGTAGAGGTCCCCGCTGCTTGGGTAGACCACGTCGACCTCGGCCCGGTTGGACCGAACCCGGACCTGCTTGATCTCCCAGACCGGCACCCCTGCCTCGATGTCGGCGACCGTGACCTCACGGGCCGATTCGACCTCCGTCAGGATTCCGACCTGCCGCCAATCGCGCCCATTGACACCCGACGGCAATGCGTAGATCAGCGGCGGTGGCGTCGCTTCGGCATCCGCATCCGCACTCTGCACGAGGGCGAGATCACCCACGGTTCGAGCGTAGGTCTCGGAGAGCCCCTTGCCCATCAACTGCGGAACGGGATAAACGCCCGGCGTGAGGACCACGGAGCCACCGTCCGAAGGGAAAGTCGCATACGGGGTACACGCGATACCGCCGAGGGACGTCACGGAGACCGCGACGAGGCCGACGAGACGACGAGTGATTCGATGCATGGGAGGGCTCCTGAAGGCCTGTCCGGTGTATCGGTCGCCCTTCCCGGAACGGCGACCCGCACTCGACCCCGAACCGCAAGGCCTGCCGGAAGAAGTGTGGTGCCGATCTATTCCTCGGCTTTGGCGATCTGCCAGTACTCGAGCTCGACCGGCGCCTGTCGACCGAAGATCGTGACGAGGACGCGGACGAGGCCCTTGTCGGGCATGACTTCGTCCACCGTTCCCTCGTAGTTCTCGAAGGGACCTTCCTTGATCGTGACCGGATCGCCAGGCTCGAATTCCATCTTGACCTGCGGTGCCTCGTCGGGCTTTCGCGAGTCGAAGAGCATCTTCTCGACCTCGTGCGCCGCCATCGGGGTGGGACGACCTGCGGTGCCGACGAAATCGCCGACGCCCGTCGTCTCCTTGATGAGGAAGAAGACGTCCTGCGGAATGCGGCCGTCGGATTCGAGGGACATCTCGACGAAAACGTAGCCGGGGTAGAGCTTGGTCTCGGAGACCTTGCTCACGCCACCCTTGATCGACTGGGTCTTCTCGGTCGGCACCATGATGCGGCCGACGAGATGCTCCATGCCTTCGATCTGGACCTTGCGAAGCAGCGTCTCGCGCACCCCGGATTCCTTGTTACTGGCGACCCGGAGGACGAACCAGTCGAAACCGGGCCGGTACATCGGCAGATCCGCCGCGGGATCGAAGCCGCCTTCCGGCGTCGCCTCGTCGTCGGCCGTCGGCATCGACGCCGGACGGTCGGGCGCTTCACTCACGATGCGATGGGTCGCAACGCCACCGAAGTTCTCTAGCGTCGGTCCGCCGGCGAGCGTGGTGGCTTCGCGTCCGGACGCGAGCGTTCGCTTCTTGGCGGTCTCCGCCGGCGCTTCGGCCGCCTCCGGAGCTTCGGGAGCCTTGGATTCCGGCGAGCCGGTGTCCGTATCGGTCACCTGCTCGGCAGGCGTCTCGCTCGGCGTCTCGTGCTCGCCCTCGGCGGGCTTCTCATCGGAAAGGGTCATGCGTTTTCCTCGTTTCCCACGGACCATCGAACGAACGAAAGCGGCGCGATCAGGTGGGGGTATCGAGCACCCTGATGGCACTGAAGAACGTGACGAAGACCAGGTCCCAGACCTTGCAGAAACCGGCGATGCCGGCCGACAGGGCGATGACCACGATCGTCGATCCCACCACTTCGCGGCGGGAGGACCAGTTGACCTTCTTCATCTCTGATTCGGTCGCGACGAGGAAGTCGACGGACCGGGGCTTGAGCCAGATGAAGTAGTAGAGCAGCGAACCGAAGATCCCCACCCAGAGGACGCCGGAAGCCGCACGGAAGTAGACCGGATCGAGATCGAACCAGTCCGTGTTCTTGAAGAAGTCGGAGATCCACATCGCACCGAGCAGGATCATCACGCCGCCTGCGATGGTGGACATCTGGCGGGTCCAGTAGCCCTGGCCCTTCTTGTAGATCGCGGTGGACATCGTCGTGTTCCCAACTGTGGACGAGAGTGGATCGGAACCCGGATCGAATTCTGGATTCCCGCTTGGCAACACGCCAGGAGTGACTCGAACACTCAACCTGCGGATTTGGAATCCGCTGCTCTGCCAATTGAGCTACTGGCGTAGGAGGTCG
>NYSY01000043.1 GCA_002683215.1 Planctomycetaceae bacterium | reverse complement strand
GCCGGTGGTACCGAGTACGGCGGCTTCTGTGGCTTCCTTCTCTCTGATTCGACCGCTGAGGGTTACATCAGCTGCGGTGGCGACTACTACGGCAGCCTGTCGGACATTGGTTTCCCCGACCTGCAGCCCTACATCGTGCTCAACGGTTCCGCCGCTGGTGATTCCGATTGCGAAGCCGACTTCGACCAGAACGGTTTCGTCCGTTCACCCGATCTTGGTCGCCTTCTGGGCGCCTGGTCAGCCACCGGCGAGGACGCGATTCCCTACGACCTCGACGAGGACGGAATCGTGGGACCATCCGACCTCGGAATCCTGATCACCAAGTGGGGACCGTGTCCCTGAACGAGGAAACGCTCCGCCAGTTCCCGCCATCTCNCTCCAATCCGCCAAACACCGCCGCCCCCGCCGATTCCACTAGGAGTCTGCGGGGGCGGTCTTTAGAATCATATTCGTACGACATCGAGTTTCCGGGGATTCCTACGCACACCACCGACGGAGCCCTGTGCCCATGCCCCGGATGCACACCCCCACTGCTGTCACCCGCACCCTGACCCTCGCCGCCGCCACGGCCGCGGTCGCCCTGCCCACGCTGGTCGCCCACGCCCAGGACGCCGTCCAGTGGCGGGTGGAGGATGGGGGGAACGGGCACTGGTACGAAGCGACATCAGTTCCAAAGGGGATCGCGTGGCTTGATGCCGACCAGGCCGCCCGATCGGTCGGTGGTCACCTCGCGACCTTGACTGATTCCACGGAAGATCTGTTCGTGGCCTTCACCATCGCCGACCCCGAAGTCATGTGGGCGCCACCGGCTGGCGGCGAAGCAGGGGGCATCAAAGGTCCGTGGGTCGGCGGCCAGCGCCGAGAGGTGGATTGCGATCTCACCGCGATGGTCTGGGTGACGGGCGAGACATGGGGCTACACCCGATGGCGTGCCGGGACTCCTTCCGCAGACTGCACCTCGGGATTGCAGCTCTGGGATCGTGAGGGCCAGCGAGATTGGGTCGATAACCGCGACGGTGACCGGACGCGATCGGTCGCATACATCACCGAATGGTCCGCCGACTGCAACAACGATGGCATCGTCGACTACGGGCAGATCCTCGACGGGACGTTCACGGACGATGACGGCGACGGCGTACCCGATCTCTGCGACGCCATCCAGTGGCGGGTCGAGGATGGCGGCAACGGGCACTGGTACGAAATCGTAATCCGGCCATATGACACCTACAACTGGGATCACACTCGAATCGAAGTCCTGAACAACGGTGGAGATCTCGTCGATCTGCAGACCGCGGAAGAGTGGGATTTCGTGGCCGGCCTCGTGGCCCAGACGCCCGAACCCCAACTTCTAGCCGGCGGACGGCGGCCGGCAGGTGGCACCGACATTCTCGAGGGTTGGACCTGGGTGGACCAAAGCCCGTTCACCTTCGAGGCGTGGGCGGACGGGGTGCCCAACAATTCGACCGGCGAGGAACTTCGACTGGTGCTCAGTCTCCCGGGTGGTGTTCCCTCCTGGGACGACTGGAGGGTGGTCGACTTCTCCAGTGGCTACCTCGTCGAGTATTCCGCCGACTGCAACGACGACGGGATCGTCGACTACGGACAGATCCTCGACGGGACCTTCAGCGACCTGAATGGGAACAACATCCCAGACTGCTGCGACGACACCACCTGCACCCCCGCCACCCAATGGGCGGTCGAGGACGGCGGAAACGGCCGGTGGTACCAACCGGTGACGCTCGTCGACGCAACCTGGACCGATGCCCGGATCATGGCGGAGACGGCCGGCGCGACCCTGGCGAGCGTCACCAGTGCCGAAAAGACCGTCATGCTCAACCAGCTCATGCTGGGATGGGACTGGGCGTACGTCGGTGGGATCAAGGTGGACGGGGCGTGGACCTGGTTGAACGGCGATGAATGGGAGTACGCGAACTGGGTGCCCGGCAATCCCGGTACCGACCCGAATGAAGTCGCGATCGAGCTCAGGAACTTCGGCGACATCAACGACATAGACGCAGATACGGTCTACGAGTCTCCCTACCGAGCGATCCTGGAATGGTCCGCCGACTGCAACGGCGACGGCATCGTGGACTACGGGCAGATCCTCGATGGAACGTTCACCGACTGTGACGGCAACGGCATCCCTGATGTGTGCGACTTCATCNAGACGCTCGTCGCCGTCGATTCACGGGCTTCAAGTGGACCTGACGACCCCCTGACCTTCGACGTCTCCTCCCTGTCGAACACTCGCGAACCAGTCGAGATCTCGATCTCGACCCGCGCCGGCGACGTCAATGGACCGGCGGGATTCCTCTTCGTCTACCTCGATGAAGCGACGCTAGAGAACCGGGTGGCCGTTGCCTTCGGATCGGCCAGCGGCGACTGCGCCTNGGATGCGACGGAGACGTTCACGATTCCGGTGGCCCAGTGGAACGAAGCCGGCGTGGACGGCGTCCGGACGATCATCGTCACCGGGAACGGAATTCCCCCGACCTGCGGCGACGACTCCTTCACCTCGATCGAGGTGACGGTGGACATCACTTTTGAGGACTGCAACACCAACGGGGTCTGGGACGCCTGCGAGATCGCGGACGGCACCCTGGGCGACACCGACGCCGACGGCGTCAGCGACGCCTGCGACGGATGCCCGAACGATCCGGAGAAGACCGACCCCGGCATCTGCGGATGCGGTACCCCGGAAAGCGGTGATGCCGACGACGACGGGATCCTCGACTGCGTCGACCCGTGCCCGAACTGGCCGTACGAGTGCTCCGAGGACGGGGACACGCTCTTCGTCGCGGCAGGCCAGCCCATCCAGCTGGCGATCGAGGCCGTGTCGAGTGGCGGTGTGGTGGCCTTGGCCGAAGGAACCTTCACACCAGGCTCGACCCTGGACCTCGGCGAGAAGTCCCTGACGATCACTGGAGCCGTCGATGGGGACGGTGCCCCGACGACCGTCCTCGACAGTCTCGGAGAACGACGCATCATGCAGGCCCTCTCACGCTCCGGAAATGCCGGTTGCACCATCGAGAACCTGGTCTTCGCGAATGGATCGTCCGACGCGGGCGGCGGGCTGTACCTCGATGCGGACGACGCCACGATCTCCAATTGCCGATTCCGGCAGTGCGACGCGAGCGGCCAGGGTGGCGGCATCTTCGTCGGCGAGTCTCCGGTCCAGATCGTCGATTGCGAGTTCACCGACAACGCCGCCGGTGACGACGGCGGAGCGATCGCGAAGCTTCCGGAACAGGGCTCGCTGACCATCGCGCGATGCATCTTCAAGGGAAACACCTCGATCGATTCGGGCGGCGCCCTCTACAACAACGCACCGCTGGATGTGACGGATTCCGAATTCGACTCCAATGAATCGAACTACGGCGGCGCCTTTCGAAACAATACATCTCCCGTCGACTTCTCGAACTGCCAGTTCACCGGCAACGTCGCTGGCACCAGAGGCGGCGCCATCCACGCCAATGCCACTGCGGCAATCACCATTGATTCCTCGTCCTTCACGGGGAACTCGTCCGGGGATGATGGCGGCGCGGTCGATATCTTCGGAGCCACAGTCTCCCTCGTCGCCATCGGCTGCACGTTCACCGAGAACACTTCCGGTGGTGATGGTGGTGCTGCCTGCCTCGGCGCAGCTGGTGCGACGGTTCTTCTTGAAGACAGCGACTTCGTCGGAAACCACGCAACCGTCTATGGCGGTGCGGTGTTCATGGAGAGCTCCCAACTGAGTGCTTCAGAATGCGCCTTCACGAACAATTCCGGCAACGACGGAGGCGCATGCTGGGCCGACAACGGAAGCACTCTTTCGTTCGACACCTGCACCTTCGAACAGAACCACGTCGATGTCGCCGGCGGAGCCATGGCCGTTCACCAGGGCAGCGTGCTGAGTGTCGATTCGTGCGTCTTCTCCGAGAACATGGCCCTTGAATCGGGAACTCCGCAGTCGGTCGAGAAGGGTGGCGGAGCGATTCAGCTGACACTGGGGGCGGACGCGACTGTCGAATCGTCCTCCTTCACGAACAACTTCACCTCCGCGACCGGCGGAGCGATCTGCAACGCAGGCTCATCGCTGCTGCTTGTTGATTCCTCTTTCAAGGAGAATCTGGCGTCCGTGCAGGGCAATGCCGTGGCGACGACCCTGGTCGGCGTCACGCAGGTCGAGAACTCCACGATCTGCGACAACAACCCCGGATTCCAGGTCGTCGACATCGACGGAGGACACGATCACTCGATCGCCCTTCTCTCGAACGGCGAAGTGGTGTGCTGGGGTTCGGACACATATGGCCAGTCCACGGTGCCCGAAGGTCTGAGAGACCCAGCAAATCCTGTGGTCCGTGTATTTGCCGGATCCTGGCACAATACCGCTCTCTTGGAAGACGGATCTATTCGAACCTGGGGTGCCGATGACGACGGTCAGTCTTCTCCGCCGACCGAACTGATGGATGGGAGCACCCGGGTCGTGGGCATAGCCTCGGGTGATATTCACAGTCTTGCGATCTTGGAAGATGGAAGCCTTCGTGCTTGGGGAAGAAATGTTTCCGGGCAGTGCGATATTCCTCTCGAAGCACAGGATCCTGATAACCCTGCCATCAAGGTGGTCGCCGGTGGGTATCACTCGATGGCGATTCTCAAGAGTGGGGATCTGGTCGGGTGGGGAAGTAACTTCTATGGCCAGTTGAACGTCCCGGATCGACTGGGATCAAGTGGACTTCGAATTATTGATGCGGTGTCTGCCTTCCATGTCATGGCTCTTCTGGAAGATGGATCGGTGGCATGCTGGGGTCGGAACAACACCGGCCAATGCAACATCCCCGATGGAATCGGTGGTCCTTCGCAACGAGTGGGTGCCATCTTCAGAGCCGCTTTCCACTCGTGGGTTCTTCTTGAAGACAACAGCATCGTGGGATGGGGAGGGACTTCACCGGAAGGTATTCCCTGTCCTTGCCCGATCCCGGAACCCGTCGCCGACCCCAACGCCGATCGAAATCTGCTGGTCGATGGCGTGTACCACTCGCTGGCGGTCCTGAGTGACGGATCGGTCTTCGCCTGGGGCTCGAACGCGAGCGGTCAATGCGATGTTCCAGCGATCCTTCAGGACTCCGGCCAGGTCTTCGGCGACTTCACCGATCTCGGCGGCAACTGCATCTCCGAAGTCTGCGACTCCGATGCCGACGGCACCCTCGACTGCAACGATGGTTGCCCGCACGACCCGAACAAGACCGATCCCGGCCAGTGCGGCTGCGGCATCGAGGATCTCGACACCGACGAGGACGGCATCGCCGACTGCGTCGATCCCTGCCCCACCTGGCCGTACGAATGCTCCGAGGACGGGCAGACGATCTTCGTGGCAGTTGGCCAGTCGATACAGAATGCCCTCTACGTCGTTCCCGAGGGCGGCGTGATCGAAGTGGCCGCCGGGACCTACCCGGTGACCGATATCAATGGCCTCATCAAGACCGAGGGTGATTTCAGCCTGCGAGGCTCCACCGATCCGGATGGTGTCCCCACCACGATCCTGGACGCTGGAGGCGACGGACGTCTCATCACCCTTGCCTTTGGGCAATCCAACGACACCGTGATCGAGAACCTGGTGCTCCAGAACGGCGCACGAAGCAACACCGCCGGCGCAGTCGGCCTCAACAGCGACAGCAGTCCCACCTTCCGGAACTGCTGGTTCCGGAACAACGCCGCCGGACAGGACGGTGGTGCCGTGCATGTCATCGACGGCACGCCCCGGTTCGAATCCTGCCGATTCGATGTCAACCTGGCCGACGAGGAAGGTGGCGCGGTGTATGCCATCGACTCCAGCATCGCCTTCCAGGACTGCATCTTCGATGGAAACACCTCGGCCGGTGGCGGCGCCCTGGTGTTCGAAGCTTCCAGCGGCAACCTCGTCGCTGGTTGCTCGTTCTTCAACAACATCGCCGACCGGGGCGGCGCGGTCTATCTCGGGGAAAGCGACCTGCTGGTCACGGAATCGGTCTTCGAGGGGAACATCTCCCCCGTGTCGGGGTCGGCGATCCATGTCCATGTGTCGAGCCTCGAAATCGGCACCACGACGATCTGTGCCAATGGACCGGCGGAGCAGGTCTCCGGCAGCTACACCGACCTCGGCGGCAACTGCATCCTCGACGAGTGTGGCGACGACCTCGACGGCAACGGCGTCCCCGACGCCTGCGATCCGGACTGCAACGACGATGGCATTCCCGACGCCCTGGAGACCGATTGCGATGGCAACGGGATTCCCGACGAGTGCGAGATCGTCGACGGTACCGCCGACGACTGCAACGAGAACGGCGTGCCCGACTCCTGCGACATCGCCGACGGTACGGTCGTCGATTCGGATACCGATGGCGAGCCTGATCTCTGCGAGATCGCCCGAGGCGATTTCAATCTTGACGGCTGCGTCGATTCCGGCGACCTCGGTCTCCTGATCGCGCTCTGGGGTGAGATTGATCCTCCGGTCGGCGACCTCAACGGTGACGGCACGATCTCCGCCGCCGACCTTGGTCTCCTGATCGGCAACTGGACTCCCTGCGACCCCTGATCACGCCGTCCGCCATCCACCGCCAATCCCCGCCCCCGCGGATTCCTCTGGGAGTTCGCGGGGGCGGTTTGTAGAATCGTTCCAGACGAAATCGAGTTCCGGGGTCTCCACGCACACCTTTCGCCGGAGTCTTGTGCCCATGCCCCAGATGCACGCCCCCACCGCTGTCGCCCGTTCGCTGACCCTCGCCGCCGCCACGGCCGCGGTCGCCCTGCCCACGCTGGTTGCCCACGCCCAGGACGCGGTCCAGTGGCGGGTGGAGGATGGTGGAAACGGGAACTGGTATGGCATCGTCGTTTCGGATTCCGATGGCGACATGTTCTGTTGGGATGAAGCGCGTGACGACGCACTGCTCCATGGGGGTCATCTCGGCACGCTGACGTCACAGGTCGAGAGCGACTTCGTCTGCGCCGCCACCGACGTCCCAGTGGCGCCCGACGGT
>NYSY01000042.1 GCA_002683215.1 Planctomycetaceae bacterium | reverse complement strand
GGCGGGCGACCTCGAGGATCGACTCGACGGTCCCCACCGCGACCGCCCTGACCAATCGGGGCGTCGAGGACTCGAGCCCCCGCAGGACGTCGTCGACCGCGGCGACCTCCTCCGCCGTCGGCGTCATCGACCAGAACGCATCGTCCAGCGAAGTGTCGCGAAGCGAGAGCCCACCCATGACCGCGGCGGCATCGGCCTGCCGCCGGCGCACGAGCCGGGCCCGCTTCACCCCCTTGGCGGCTTCCTCCCCCACGGTCGCCGCCACCGACGCGAAGAACCGCTCGTCGAGTCGATGCACGCTGCCGACGACGGACCGCCACGCGTCGAAGTAGTCTTCAAGCCGTTCCAGCGAGGGCATCATTCCGGTGTTGGAGGCCCGCAACGCGCGACCGACCTCGAGAAATTCGGCGATCGGCCCGTCCCGAAGCGTCTCGAAGTCCGCGAGATAGTCGTCGTGCGTCGCCTCGATCAGCAGCCAGTCCGAGTCGTCGAGACCGACGTAGCGTTCAAACAACTCACGCGTTTCGCGGAGCCCCATCGGATCCGGAACCTCTCCAGAGGCGCCCTGCCCGAAGGCCACGGCACGGATTCCGAGCACCGCGACCGCGATCACGAGCAGACGGAAGAGACTGGTCATCGAGTGATGCTGCATGCCGTGTCTCCTGAAGGCGGACGGTGCGGTTCGGACATGAAAACGCTCCGAGGACCTTTCTGGCCCTCGGAGCGTCGGGATTTCATGGTTGATTCAGGGATTCAGCGAGCCCATGCCCATGGCGCGACGCCAGAAGCTGACCTGACCCGCGTGCATCATGATGTGATTGTTCATCATGAAGCTCACGGCGTCGCCCCGGGTCGGAAGCATCTCGGCGAATTTCCCTTCCATCGGGTTCGGCGCCGAAAACACGGACGAAGGAACCTCCGGAAGGATGTCGATGATCGTCTCGTACCGCTCCTTCATGAACGGGAGCACCAGATCCTTCGCCGGGTAGAGCGCCCGGTCACCTGCGCCGTCCTCGCCCTGCCCGAGCGGCGCGGCGTCGAACGGGCACTCGACGACGAGGTCCTCGCGGTCGAGGAATGCACCAAGAACGCGGTTGGGGTAGATGGCGAGGTGACCGTAGATGAACGCGGGATGATTCATNCCGTCCATGCACTTGTCGTGCCAGNGATCCGCGGGAATGTCCTCCGCGAGTCCGAGGACGTATCCGAGGCTCATGGTGGAGCCGCGGGCGATGGCGTTTCCGAAGATGCTGGTGGTCATGGTCGGCATTGGCGGGGCTCTCTTTCGAGGGTTCGAGGCGATGCGGGCGATAAGAGGAAACACATCAACGATGCGACCCGAGTCTAGCCGAACGAGTCGCCGCCTCGCCGGGGGGTCATCGACCGACGACGCGATCGAACACGCCGCGGGCCCAGTCTGGGTCGATGCCCCCTTCGATGATCGCCCGACCGTCCGAGAACACCACCACCGACACCGGGCCTCCACCCGGCGAACGCTCGCTGCGCAGTCGCCCCCGGATCGATCCGTCGACCTCCTCGATCGTTCCGAGCTCCGCGAGCCGGTCCGCGACGGNGTCGAGATCGATTTCATCGCCGCCCGCTTCGCTTCGAATCTGNACCGCATTCCGCCCGCAGAGGATCCGCGTCGCCGACGCCGGCGCATCGAGATGCTCGAACCGCCCGCGAACGCAACATGGACAATCGGGATCGGTCGACTCCGAGATGCCGAGGGATCGATTGACATTGGTCCAGAGGTCGAACGAACGAAGCGTGCGATCGACGGCCGCGACGTCCCCCACCAGGAGNTTGATCGCCTGGGTCGCCTGATGNGCCGCGACCGTCATGGTGACGGATCCCAGCACCCCGGCGGTGTCGCAGGTCGGCGTGCTTCCCGCCGGCGGGGGCGTCGGAAAGAGACATCGGAGACACGGGGTCGCTTCAGCGTCCTTCCAGCGAATCGTCGTCGAGGATCCCGGACCGCGCCGCGAAAGCACCGGCATGGACATCCCCTGCGTGGCGACGCCCGCGCCGTAGAGGTACGGCACGCCGGTGGCGACCGCGAAGTCGTTCAAAAGATATCGCGTCTCGAAGTTGTCCAACCCGTCGAGGATGAGATCGCATCCCTCCGCGAGCGACGCGATCGTCCCCGAGTCGATCTCTTCGACGAACGCCCGGACCCGGACGTTCGAATTGGCCTGGGCCAGTCGGAGCCGAGCCGCCTCGGCCTTCGGCGTCGATCTGGAGGCGTCCCGCTCGGTGAAGAGCGTCTGTCGCTGCAGGTTGGTCGGCTCGACGAGATCACGATCGACGATGACGATCGTGCCGACACCCGCCCGGCAGAGGAGATCGGCGGCCACGGTCCCCAGCGCGCCGCACCCGGCGATGAACACCGAACCGCGCCCGAGCCGGGCCTGGCCTTCCGCCCCGATTCCGGGGAGTCGCATCTGTCGGTGATATCGATCCAGATCGGTCATGGCACCAGAGCGTACCCGGCCACGCTTCGGATTCCAGCACGAACGACGCCTTCGACTCCGATCGCGGAGGCGAAGGCGTCGCGGAGCCTCGGGTTCGTTCTCATCAACCGCCGGGCGAGGTCCGCCAGACGTCTTCCGTCGCGAGATGCAATCCATCCGCGACGTCCGCATCCGCCTGCTTCGCGGGATACCACGGCGCGACCGCGTCGATCGCGGCAAGCAGCTCGCCGGTGGCCGCCGGATCGAGGTTCTGGGCCGCCTTCATCGCGGCCACCGTGATCCGGTGGAAGGCGGCGAGCTGCCGGTGGTAGCCCTCCCGCGCCGCGATGTCCGCACCCGCTGGCGCCTTCACCCGCTGGGCGACGAAGTACCAGGCGACGGTGTGCTGCAGTTTCCGTCCATGCTCCTCCTTCACCATCGCCCAGCGGGTGATGGTGTTGAGCGAGGCCGCATCGACCTTGCCGGAGAGTGCGGTGATCTGCGCCGAGGCCTTGCGCATGGTCATCGCATCGAGCCGCATGCCTTCGACCTCCGCGTGATCGTCGTAGATCCCGCACGGCACCTCGCAGTGGGCGGGCAGGGCCGAGGCGACGTTCGATCGGGCGGCTTCGACGACCGCCCGGACATCGGGTGCCGCCGCATCCAGCGCGTCGACGGCGGCGTATCCTCCGAGAAGGGTGGCGACGACGGCGGACGCAATTACGGTGTTCTTCATGGCGGAGATCTCCTCGAATGATGGATCGGAAACCGGAGCCTAACGACGCCTCCGCGAATTCGGAAGCGGACGCCTCCGCTTTGGACCGAGGCTGGGGCGCAAACCTCTCGGAGAGACGCCGCCGGGAAGCCGTCGAACTCGTCCGCGATCGAGTCGTCGAGCTCGAAGCCATGCTCGAGCGGAAGGCGCCGGGCTCGGGCGTGCTCACCGGCTCCGCGACCTGTGCCGAGGTCCGACTCGTCGATGCCGACCGGGCGCACCGTTATCTGCGAATCGCCCTGATCGCGGCCCCCGACGTGCTTCCGACCCTTCGATCCGCCCTCGAAGAGGCCGGCTTCATCTCGACCCCCGACGGAAGCGACCTCGCGATCATTCGAATCGCGCACGCCAATGGAAGAAGACCGCATTACGTGGTCTACGACGGAACCCGCGATCGACTCGACGGGCCGGCCGCCCCGCATCCCACGAGCGAGGCCGGACGACGACTTCGGGCCCGACGACTCGCCGCGGCCACTCGAAGGCCCGCTTTCGTCATGAGCCGCCACCGCGAAGTCCACACCGACCGGGGTACGGACGCGGAGACGCTCGAGGTCCAGGTCACCGATGACGCGGCGTCGAACTGAGGGCCGGCGCACCACCTTCCTTCGCCCCGCATGGAACGCGCACCCCCCACCCCTTCGGTGCGAATCTCGAACCGCCCACCGATCTCGTCTTCACCCGAAACGACACGAGCCGGCTCGCAGGGAGCCGGCTCGTGGACTGTTTCGTGGGATCGCCGCCCGGTGCTGCGTGAGCTTGGAATCAGCGGCTGCGACCGAAGTGGGCGAATGCCCGGTTGGCCTCGGCCATGCGGTGGGTGTTCTCGCGGGTGGTGACGGCCTTGCCCTCGTTGTGGGCGGCGTCCCAGAGTTCCTTCGCGAGTCGCATGTGGATCTGCTTGCCGCGCTCTTCACGGGCCGCGACGATGATCCAGCGGAAGGTCAGCGACTGCTGGCGACGCCGGTTGAGCTGCATCGGAACCTGGTAGTTCGCACCACCGACCCGCTTCGAACGGACTTCGACCTGCGGCCGGACGTTGTCGAGCGCGAGGTGGAAGACCTCAAGCGCGGTGGGCGGGAGGTCGGGCGCCTTGCCGTCGTCGATCCGCTTCTGAATCTCGTCGAACGCGTTGTAGACCACGCGGAACGCCGTGGCCTTGCGGCCGCCGAGCATCATGCAGTTGATGAATCGCGCGAGGACCAGATCCCCGAACTTGGGATCGGGCTTGAGTTGAGCATCCGCCTTGGTGATACGACCGGCCATGTGTCGACTCCTTACGGCTCGTCCGTTCCGTCGCCCGGTGGTGGGGTCGAGCGGAACCTTCGTTCATCGCGGTCTGGGACTTGGGGATTCCCGGGGTCTGGAGGACCGCGATTACTTGCCGATGGGTTGTTTCCCGTGGGACGCGACGAACGTTCGTCACGAGCCTCCTCGGGGGAAGAAGAATGGGACGCGAGGTCCCGATTGGATCAATGGAGCGTCGGGCTCACTTCTTGCCGCGCTTGACGCCGTACTTCGATCGGCCCTGCTGACGGCCGTCGACGCCGAGGCAGTCGAGCGAACCACGAACCACGTGGTACCGGACGCCCGGGAGGTCGCGGACTCGTCCGCCACGCACGAGCACGATCGAGTGCTCCTGCAGGTTGTGGCCTTCACCACCGATGTAGGCGGTGATTTCCTTGCCGTTGGAGAGCCGGACACGTGCCACCTTTCGAAGCGCGGAGTTCGGCTTCTTGGGCGTGACGGTGCGAACCTGAAGGCAGACGCCGCGCCGCTGGGGGCACGCGTCGAGGTCCTTGACCTTCGACTTCACGGCCTGGGGGCGTCGGGGCTTGCGAACGAGTTGGTTGATGGTCGGCATGCAGGTTCTCTGTCGGTCGGGTCGGCACGCCCCGAGAAATGGGGCGAGCCGGACAGGATACCGGGACCCCGCTCGAAGGGCAAGGATCGATTCGATCCCGATCTCACTTCACATCCCCACCGGGGGGATCACTCGACGACGCCGCCGATGCTTCGAATACCGTCCTTGACCAGGGCGTCGCAACGCTCGTTTTCGACATGGCCGGTATGCCCCCGAACCCACGTACAGGTGAGCCCCAACTGGGCGACCAGAACGTCCAACTCCTTCCACAGCAAGACGTTAAGGACTGGCTTGGCCGGTTTCCCTGCCTTCATCCAACCGCGGGCCTTCCAGCCCGCCATCCACTCCTCAATCCCCTGAAGCACGTATTTGCTGTCCGCGACCAGCTCGATCACCGGCTTTTCAGTGGTCGCATGAGCCAGTGCCGCCTCGAAACCGCGGATCACCGCGGTGAGTTCCATCCGGTTGTTGGTGGAGTCGGGCTCACCCCCGAAAGCCTCCTGGCGTTCGCCCTCGGGGGTCATCAAGACGAACGCCCACCCACCCGGGCCGGGATTCGGGGCGGCACCACCATCGGTATAGAGTCGGTAGCCATTTTTCGGCATCGTTTGTGGATTCCTTTTCCCCGGGCCTGGGGCATCTTGAGATTCCTTGACACCCCATCGGGGGCTTCGTAACCTATCCGATTCCCCCGAGCACACCCGTGCCCGCGGGCCGCCGACCGAATTCTCCGTTCTTCTCGATCCAGGAACACCGACGATGTCCGTCCCCGCCTTCCGACAGTCCCCCGGTCGCACCCGACGCCGTCGGTCCCACGACGCGCTCGAGCGGCCCCACACCGTCCTCTGCCCGAACTGCGGCAGCGCGAAGCGTCCCCACACCGCCTGCCGGGAATGCGGCTACGTGCGCCCCGGCCTTCAGGTGAAGCCCACCAAGCCCACCGCCTGAAGCCCCCGCGGCCAAGGCCCTGTCATCGAGCCTCCGGGACGCGCGAGCGGATCCCGAAGCGGATACGCTCTTCACCATGCGCATCGGCATCGACGTGACGGGTGGCGACAACGCCCCTCATGAAATCCTCAAGGGCTGTTTCGACGCGATCGAACTGCTCGAACCGGACGACCGACTCATCCTCGCAGGGGACGAGCCGGAAATCGCCGAGGCCCTCGTCGAACGAGGGATCAACGACGACCATCTCGAGATCCTCCACTGCGAGCAGACCATCGGGATGAGCGAGTCCCCGGTGGAGGCGGTCCGCACCAAGCGAAAAAGCTCCATCGCGATACTCTCCAAGATGAGCGGCCCGAAAGCCGGTGAAGACCGACTGGACTGCTGGATCTCCGCAGGCAACACCGGTGCCTGCGTCACCGCGGCCCAGATGAACATGCGGCGGCTGCGGAACGTCCACCGCCCGGGCATCGCGGTCACCGTGCCGACCTTCAGCGGCCCGATCGTCCTGATCGACGTCGGCGCGAACATCGAACCGAAGCCCCACCACCTCGCCCAGTACGGCGCGATGGGATCGATCTACGCCCAGCGGATCCTCGGCATCGAGAACCCGCGGGTCGGCCTGATGAACGTCGGCGGCGAAGAGGCGAAGGGGACGGCGGATCTCAAGTTCGCCCGCGACATGCTCCGCGACTCCCAGGCCACGAACTTCATCGGCTACGTCGAAGGTCGTGGCGTCTTCGACGGCGACGCCGACGTGGTGGTCACCGACGGAATCGTCGGCAACGTGATGATCAAGCTCGCCGAAGGCCTCTCCGCGGGAATCTTCAAGGCGATCGCCACCGAGGTCTTCGAAATCGATCCGGAACTCGCGATGCGTTTCGAGCCGGTCGTGAAGAGTCTCTACAGCAAGCACGACTACCACGAGTACGGCGGTGCGCCGCTGCTCGGCGTGAACGGCGTCTGCATGATCGCCCACGGCTCCGCCGTCGGCCGAACCATCACCAATGCGATCCGCCGGGGGCAGGAATTCGTCCGAAGCGGCGTGAACCAGGCGATCACCGAAACGCTCGCCTCGGTCGGCCAGGAATCGCCCGAAAGTCCGTCCGCGAGAGAAATCAAGACATGAACGCATCCGACCTGACCGCGGGCTTCAACCGCGGGGTTCGAATCGCGGGGACCGGGTCCGCCGTGCCCGATCGCGTGCTCAGCAACCACGACCTCGCGAAGATGATGGATACCAGCGACGAGTGGATCCAGCAGCGAACCGGGATCCGCGAGCGACGCATCTGCGATCCGGAAAAGGGCGAGGGCACGCTGTGGCTCTCCGAAAAGGCCGCGACCCGGGCCCTCGAGGACGCCGGCTTGACCGGTGCGGACGTGGACCTCGTGATCGTCGCGACGGTCACCATGGAGATGACCTGCCCTTCGACCGCGGCCCGACTCGCCGGCAAGCTCGGCGCGACCCCGGCCGGGGCCTTCGACATCACCGCGGCCTGTTGTGGCTTCATGTACGCCTTGAACCTCGCCGACAGCCTGATCCGGGTCGGCCGGGCGAATCGCATCCTCATCGTGGGGTGCGACTGCATGAGTTCGATCATCGACTACGACGACCGATCGGTCTCGATCCTCTTCGGCGACGCCGCGGGCTCCGCGGTGCTCGAAGCGGTCGACGATCCGACCCGGGGCTCCGTCTATCAGTCGCTGCAGGCGGACGGGCGTGGCTGGCCCTCGCTCTACATTCCGCAGAAGGCTTCGCAGATCGCCGAGGGCGACGAAGACAATCCGATCAAGCTCGGAAGCCTGCGGATGAACGGCCGCGAGGTGTACAAGTTCGCGGTCACCCGTTTCCAGCGGGCGATCAAGGACGCCTTCGAGAAGACCGGTCTCGAGCCCGACGAATTCGGCGCCTTCATCTGCCACCAGTCGAACGCCCGGATCATCGAGAGCGCCGTCGAGAAGCTCGGCCTGCCCGAAGACAAGGTCTACGTGAACATCGACCGGTTCGGAAACAGTTCCGCCGGCTCGGTGGGCCTGTGCCTCGACCAGATGCGAAAGGCGGGCCGCATCGACGAGTCGAAACCCACCATGCTCGTCGCGTTCGGCGGCGGCATGACCTGGGCCAGTTCGGTCTGGCGACACTGAACCCCACCACGCCTCCGCGATTCGAATCCAACGCCCGAGCGCCTTCGCGTCCCGCCATCCGGCAATGAACGTGGAGAACCTCCGGAGAACACCGACATGAACAAGCCCAAGGTCGTCCTGCTCTGCCCCGGACAAGGGGCCCAGGTCGTCGGCATGGGGAAGGGCTGGATGGACGCCCACCCCGCCGCCGCCCAGACGTTCGCCGCCGCCGACGAGGTCGTCGACCTCGGATCGATCGGCTCGCTCACCAGCGTCTGC
>NYSY01000002.1 GCA_002683215.1 Planctomycetaceae bacterium | reverse complement strand
CGACCACCTCGCCGTGGTCGCCCCCCTGGGCGACACCACCGACGGCGGCGGCACCCCCGGGACCAAGCCGCTGCCCGAGATCAAGTCCGACCCGCCTGGCGCCGTCGAGCCCGCCGGCGCGCGCGCACGCGAACGCGCCGCCCCCGGCTTCTTTGCACGCCACTGGTTCGAAATCCTCGTCCTGGTCTTCGCCACCATCGGCGTCGCGCTGCTCGGGGCGCTCGTCCTGTCGACCGCCCCCTCCGTGCCTGGCATCCAGGGGGGGGTAACCAGCGTCTCAACCCTCGGCGGCGATCTCGAGGCCTGCCCCGCGCCCGACCAAGTGGGGCTCGCCTCGCAACTCCCCGCGCGCGTGCACGACTCAGGGGGGGCGACACGAGACATGCTCAAGTCGCACCCGACGCGCTTCCTGGGCTTCCTGCTTGGCCTCCTCTTCATGGTCACCGCGGTCTGGCCGACCTGGTTCGGCTACGTGGCCTACAAGAACCCGCTCGATTTCACCTACATTGTGGGCTTCCTGTTCTCCATGCCGTTCATCGGCCTCTTCCCCAATGCGTACTCGCGCTGGAACGGACGGGTGGAAAACAGCGAACAGGTGCAGACCACCAAGGTGTCCGCGCCGACCTCGGCGCTCGAGTCTTCTGTCTCCGAACAGCCTCGCACTGGCTCTTCGACCAACCTTGGCAATGGCACTGAGCGCGCCGGAGACAAGTCGAACACCAAGACGGGGGGCCTTGCTCCGACCAAGGCCGCATCCTGCTCGGTCGTCGCAGCGCTCAACAAGTTCAACCGGATCGTCCCAAGCTTCGTTTCCATCGTGCTGCTGGCTTCCTCCGTCTTTATCGGGGCCAACCACGTCGGATCGAACGCCGTGTCCACTGCCGACGCTGCCTCCGCCGCCTTCGTCGACTCGAGCATGCTGCAGGGCGTCGAGTACGTCCACGTGCCCTTCCGCGGGGCCTGGCTGCCCGATGTCCCCGTCCACACCGCCAGTGAAGGCAATTGGTCCAGCTACGATGCCTCGGGCGCTCCGGCTGTTGTCTGCGCATCCGAGGCAGTTGTGCACGCGGGCAGCACCTCGGCGCCGCTGGTCGCGCTCATCAACGCGTCTGCGAAGACGCAGGCGAAGGCGGAGGCGACCAACATCCCCGTCATTTCCGCAACTCCCGATTCGGGCTGCACGGGCAGCTGCACCGACAAGTGCTCGCGGCTGATCAACCAGCGCGCGTGCAACGAGATCTACGGCGCGGCAAACGGCCACGTCACGCGCTGCACTGTGATTGGCGACCTGCCCGTCTTCGCCAAGACGCTCGACGGTACCGTCATCCGCATCGTTTTCACCAACGTGCGGTGCGTGCCCGACTTCAAGTACACGCTGCTCTCGGTCACGCAGCTTTGGGAGGAGCAGCGCATCGACGCGCGTTTTCGCGATCTGAACCACCTGCAGCTTCCCGCCGAAGCGGGCGGCCACTGCCTGCCGTACGACAAGGAGCTCAAGCTGAGCACGCTCGTACTCGTGAGCGAGAAGGAGCTGCTTGACGGTGCTCGCGGCCCCAAGCCTAGCTCGGGCCACCAGAGCGCCTTCCTCGGATTCCACGCACCAAAGTCGGTATCGCACATTGCTCGCCTCTCCGCGGCGCAGGCGGGGGAGTTGATCCACCGCCGCAGCATGCTCGGTACGGCCAAGATTCGCAAGCTGGCGGACATCACCTCCGACGCGCCCAAGAACGTCACCTCGTCGCCCAACGTGACCTCGGTGCACAGCGCTGCCGCGCGCATCCGCAAGGCGGCGCACCCTGGCAAGCTTCACGCCTCGGCGGCGGAGCCCGGCGACCTGCACATCGACCTCAAGGGCCCCTTCCCGCCCTCGTTGTGCGGAAAGTTCCAGTACGCCGTCATCGCCATCGACCAGCACACGAGGTATGTGTTCATCGCCTTCATCCAGAACAAGTCGGAGGCCCCCGAGGCGGTCAAGAAGATCATCGCCGAATTCAACGCCACCGTGGGCACGCCCACCGACGAGGACGGCAAGCCGATGGCTCGACCGACTGTGCGGCGGCTCCATCGCGACCACGAGGGCGGACTCGAGTCGCGCGGGTTCGAGGCCTTCCGCGCCGACGCGAGCCTGCACTCCACCACGTCGGCCCCGCACGATCACGACCTCAACCCGATCGCCGAGAGCACCATCCATGTGCTCGACGACGCCGCCACCGCCATGCGCAGCCAGTGCGGGGCGCCCATCTCGTTCTGGCCCGAGCTGATGCTGCATGCGGTCAACTGGCACAATGCGTCCTCGTCATCGTCAATCGGCTCTTCGACGAGCGACCCGGGCATCTCCTGCTACCAACGCTTCCGGCTGATGCAGCCGCGGGTCATGGACCTCGGCACCTTCGGCTCCCGCGCCGTCGTGCTCAAGCCGCCGCAGCACCAGACCAAAGGCGACCTCTCCAGCCGCGGGTGGGTCGGCTGCTTCCTAGGCCGCAGCCCCAACTCGCCCGACACGTGGGAGGTCTGGGTGCCGGCCATCGGCCGCAAGGTGCGCTCGTCGAGCCTGCTCCTCGACGAGGAGTACTTCCCTTGGCTGGGAAAGGACGCCTACCAACCCCTCAAACCCACGGCGGCGGCCACGCACGCGCCCGTCGCGGGGCTGAACGTGCCCGCCAAGGAGAGCAACACCGACACGGCGCTCGCGCCGGACAAGGGCGCCAACGACGTGCCCAACCGCTCGCTGCACCTGCTCAACCTCTTCTCGGGGCCGTACAACCGCTCGGACGGGTTGTCGGCACGCATGGCCGACTTCGGGTGGGGCAAGGTGACCAACATCGACAACAGTAAGGCGCTGGGCGGCGGCTGGGGCGACGACCTGCTCAACGACAGTCGCTATGCCGAATTGCTCGAGACCGCCGAGCAGGGGGGGTACGACGCAATGATGATCGCTTTTCCGTGCTCGACATTCTCGATTGCTCGCTTCTTCGACGCCACCACCGGCCTCATCGACTGGCCAGTCACTAACGACACCTCCGGCCGCGGACCGCCGCCAGTGCGCACGAGCCTCCACCCGGACGGGCTGCCCGAGGGCGAGCGCAACCCGCGCCACGTCAAGGAACTCGGAGTCAGCAACCGGCTACTCGACCGCACGGCCGAGATTGCCATCGCCGCCCACCGCTCGCCGCGTCGCACGACCATCGTGTTCGAGAATCCCGCTGACCGGACCGACGAGAGCGCGCCGCACTACATCTCCGGCCTGCCGCACGGCTCTCTCTTTGCGACAGAGCAGATTCAGCGCGTCATGCGGACAGTCGGCTCGTGGTCAAAGTGCTCCTTCGCGCTGTGCAGCTTCAACATGAGGTCGCAGAAGTACACGACGCTGCTCTACACCAACGACGCGGCGACCGTGCTCGATCAACTCAACGAGCCCCGCTTCCAGTGCAACCATCCGCCCGGCGCGCACGCCAAGATCGCGGGGGGGCGCGATGCAAAGGGCGACTGGGCATCCGCCGAGGAGGCGGCCTACCCCGACGCCTTCTGCATTCGCCTCGCGATGGCCTTCACCATGGCGCGCACCGGCAGCTCCAAGCCGATCGCGAGCTGCCCGCCTGCGCCGCCCGTCGCCGCGCCTGTCGCCGCGCCGACCGTGCCGATCGCGCCGACGGACGTCCCTACCGGTGTCCCCGCGGCCACCTTGTCGGACATCGCGCCGCCGAAATTCGCTGCGCCGCGCGGGCTCGCCCCGTCGGCTTTGCCCGCCTCCGCGGTGAACGCCCCCGTCTTCGTGCCCTCCGGCGGACGCAACCGCTCGCCCGCCTCTCCGGTAGCCTTCCGCGGCTTCGACACCGGGGGGGCGCAATCCGATGACCCGTGGGGCTCTCTCCGCGAGCAGCTGGCGCAGGCCCGCGATCAGACCGACCAATCCGCCGCCTCGCCCGCCGGCTCGTCACCAGGCATCAACCTTGGGGCCAACGTCGACACCGAGCCGAGCTACCCTGAGATCCAGGGGCGCGCGGAGCGCTCGGTGCGCGGCGCGACGCGCGACCGCGACAGCTCGCTCAACCGACGGATCGCCGGGGCGGACGACAAGTATTCGTACCTCGACGCGGTGCCCGAAGAGACTGAGCCCTCCTACGTCTCCTTCACCGGCACGCCGGGGCACGCCGAGGGGTTCAACGACGCCAACATCTGGGTCGACCTAATGGAGGCGACTGTGGCCGAGATCGCCTTCGACGCCGCTTTCCCGTCGCCCTCGCCGTCGCCGACGCCTTCGCCCGAGACCACCACGCCGGTCACCGACTGGGTCGAGTGCCCCTCGGTACACATCGCCGGCCTCGCTGCGCACGCCAAGTGCGTGGCGCAGGACACGTACGAGGTCGAGGTGGACGAGAACTTCCTCATCTCGCTGCTCGCGCACGGCGGCCTCTCCAAGCCTGACTACGTGGCCACGTACAACGTGCTCAAAGCGCTGCGCGCCGACTCGCCCGACGCGCCCGCGCTCTTCGAGGAGGCGATGGCGCGCGGCGGCCCGTGGCCCGAGGCCATCGGCAAAGAGCTCAACCACCACCTCGAGAACGGCACCTGGGAGGTCATCGAGTACTCGGACCTGCCGCGCGGCCGCCGCCTGCACAAGTTCGTGTGGGTCTTCAAGATGAAGCGCGACGGCACGGCCAAGGGGCGCCTCTGCGTGCAGGGCTGCACGCTCGAGGCCGGCGTCGACTACGATCAGACCTTCTCGCAGGCACTGTGCCACTCGTCCGCGCGCGCGCTCTTCGCTTTCGCCGCACGCCGTGGCTGCCTCGTGCGCAGCTACGACTGGGTGGCCGCCTACCTGCAGGGCGACTTCATCGACGGCGAGGTGGTGTACTGCAAGATGCCGCCCGGCGCCGACCTCGACGCGAACGGCAAGCCCNTGCTCGGCTCCGACGGCAAGCCTCGCATCTGCAAGGTGGTCAAGCCCGTCTANGGCCTCCCGCAGTCGGGCCGCCGGCTGCAGCGCAAGATCTTCCCGTGGTTCATCGAGANCATGGGCATGCGCCAGCTCGACGACTCCGACGGCTGCGTCTTCGTCAAGGACGGCCTCCCGAACAACGAGACCTTCGCCATCGGCGTGTACGTGGACAACCTCCAGATCGTGCACTCNGCGAAGCTCGACGCGGATGGCAACGCGCTCGACCCCGACTCGTTCTACGCCAAGTTCACCTCGAAGCTCAAGGAGGACTGGAACGTCGTCGACGAGGGCCCAATGGACGATCTGCTCGGCATGCAGTGCGAGTACGGCTCCGACGGTTCCATCACGATTCATCAGCGCGCCTATGCGGAGAAGCTCGTCGAGCGCTTCCTCCCCCAGGGCCCCGTTGGTCGCGCCTCGGCCAACCCGCTGCCCTTCAGCGACAACCTGCCGCGCCTCGTGATCGAGGCGCTCGACGGCTCGACCGCAGCTGAGCCGGCCTACCCGNNGCTGGTCAAGCCCTACCAGTGCGGCGTCGGCGCGCTCATGTACCTCTGCGTCGCGACGCGCCCCGACCTTGCCTACGCCGTCCACATGCACTGCCGCGCGCTCTCGCGTCCGACGCCCGAGCTGCTCGCCGAGCTCAACCTCGTCTTCGCGTACGTTGCGCGCAACCCNAAGCTCGGCCTGCGCTTCGCCCCGGGCGACAGCAAGCTCGAGGCCTTCGCCGACGCCTCGTGGGACGTGCGCCACTCGACCTCCGGCTGGGTGGTGTTCTGGCAGCAGGCNCCGCTCGCGTGGGGCTCGCGCAAGCAGCAGTCCATCGCCCTCTCCAGCTGCGAGGCCGAGATCATCGCGCTGTCGGAGGCGGCCAAGGACGTCGTCTACTTCCGCAAGTTCGTGTCGGGCATCGACGCCTCCTCCATCGACGGCCCGACCGACTGCGCCACCGACAGCAAGAGCGCCAAGGACCTCTCCTACAACCCGGAGCACCACAACCGCACCAAGCACGTGGAACGCCGCCACTTCTTCATCCGCGACATGGTCGAGAAGTTCGAGCTGCGCGTGCCACTCGTCTCGACGGTCAATAACTACGCCGACTTCTTCACGAAGCCGCTCAAGTCCAAGGCCTTCTTCGGCCTCCGCAACAAGATCATGAACATCGCCTAGTGCCGCTTCGCTGGCCTTGACGCGTGCTTCCGCCGCCTGTCTGGACGCTACTCAGCCGAGCAACCGGCTTCCCAGCGTGGGGGGGCGTCAGGATTCGGCGGCTACTGCACGTGTGTGTCCGCTAGTTTAGTCGTCGCAGTCACAGTCGTGTCGTCGGGCAGTCCGGCGACAGCGTTCAGACAACAGCGCTCGTGTTACAGATCAACACACCCATCGCCCTACGAACAGGGCTCTCATCTCCACGTGGTAGCGCGTGCAATCCCGACCAGAGTCCTCCACGAAGATGAGCCTCAGCGACGAATCCGCTGCCAANGCCACAAACGGCAAGCACCCACCAACACCGTTCAACATCGATGGTGANCCGATCANCTATGATGGCAACCCAGCCCACGTCGAGGGCATTCTGCACGAGCTGTCGGAATGGACAGCNCGTACCGGNCACTACGTGACNCTGCTCGAGAACAACGCGGTTCTCCTCNCCAACGGCAAGATGGCCGTGGACTCCNTTGCTGCCGTTCTGTTCGTCTCTGGAGANAAGGACGACGGCGGANNGTACAACTTCCACNCGCCCTGCCCGGCAACGAGCGAGCGCATCAAGAAGTTCGACGCCGAGGCGGCGCGCACATCGAGCGCCACCTTCACCGCGCCGTCGAAGATGCCCGANGAGCACGCCGGNTCGTTCATCCCGTCCAAGTTCCAGGTGCAGGCCGANGACCTGCGCTTCCTCAATTCGCTTTCGCNGATCATCNCGGACAGCGACCTGCGCTCCGACCTGATCAAGCGCTCCGGNCGCAGCGGCCGCGCCTTCCTGACCGANTTCANGAAGGAGGGCGCGAAGGCGACGGCAGGCGACAAGACCCTCGTCGTCACCAATCTGGAGTCCTACGCGCTCTCGGGCCACGTGGGCGCGCTGACGNTGGCCAGCTTCAACTCGTTCCTCAAGAACTTCTACAAGTTGCAGCGGGCGACGCCGCCCTCGAGCCGCAAGTCCGATCCCGCCATCTTCGAGATGATCAAGATGGTCGCCATCAAAGACCCCGAGTACCGCAAAGAGTTCAAGCAGGAGCTCGCCATCCAGAAGCCGGCGAACGTGACCGCGNTCACGACGCTCGTCCGCGAGATGCTGCGCTCGGACCAAGTNTACGACCANCTCGACGAGCTNCGCTCGGGCACCACCACTCGCCTCACCNACGCGCAGGCGGCCGCGATCGCCAAAGCGGGCATCGACNCGACGCGCCTCGGCNCGNGCGAGGCACGGAAGNTCGCCGAGGCGCTGCTCGCCAAGTCGAACGCGGACCCGCGCAAGACCGACGGGCAGCGCCCGCCCCGCGGCAACCGCCCGCCCGGCAGCGGGGGCGTGGAGGTGCCTCGCGACTCCGACGGCAACATCACCAAGTGGGTCGAGGGCATGCGCACGTGCCGCTGCGGCATCGACGGCGGCAAGCACCTCTTCAAGGACTGTCCGGTCGGCGGCAAGCCGCCCTCCGAGCAGGCGGCGAGGGTGGCGCCCCACGAGACCGAGGCGCCGTCGCCCGCCGCGACCAAGTCCACCATCAAGTCCACCGACGCGCTCACGCCGGCCGCCATCTCCGAACAGCTGGCGGACTTCTTTGCGTCGGGTGGCACCTGCGAGATCGTGGGCGACCAGCCCGTCTCCGGCGTGGTCGACCACCTCGCCGCGATCGCCCCCAACGCTGGCGCCGACGTGGGCAACACCACCGATGGCAGCGGCACCCCCGGGACCAAGCCGCTGCCCGAGATCAAGTCTGGCCCGCCTAGCGCCGTCGAGCCCGCCGGCGCGCGCGCACGCGAACGCGCCGCCCCCGGCTTCTTTGGACGCCACTGGTTCGAAATCCTCGTCCTGATCTTCGCCACCGTCGGCGTCGCGCTGCTCGGGGCGCTCGTCCTGTCGACCGCCCCCTCCGTGCCTGGCATCCCGGGGGGGGTAACCAGCGTCTCAACCCTCGGCGGCGATCTCGAGGCCTGCCCCGCGCCCGACCAAGTGGGGCTCGCCTCGCAACTCCCCGCGCGCGTGCACGACTCAGGGGGGGCGACACGAGACATGCTCAAGTCGCACCCGACGCGCTTCCTGGGCTTCCTGCTTGGCCTCCTCTTCATGGTCACCGCGGTCTGGCCGACCTGGTTCGGCTACGTGGCCTACAAGAACCCGCTCGATTTCACCTACATTGTGGGCTTCCTGTTCTCCATGCCGTTCATCGGCCTCTTCCCCAATGCGTACTCGCGCTGGAACGGACGGGTGGAAAACAGCGAACAGGTGCAGACCACCAAGGTGTCCGCGCCGACCTCGGCGCTCGAGTCTTCTGTCTCCGAACAGCCTCGCACTGGCTCTTCGACCAACCTTGGCAATGGCACTGAGCGCGCCGGAGACAAGTCGAACACCAAGACGGGGGGCCTTGCTCCGACCAAGGCCGCATCCTGCTCGGTCGTCGCAGCGCTCAACAAGTTCAACCGGACCGTCCCAAGCTTCGTTTCCATCGTGCTGCTGGCTTCCTCCGTCTTTATCGGGGCCAACCACGTCGGATCGAACGCCGTGTCCACTGCCGACGCTGCCTCCGCCGCCTTCGTCGAC
>NYSY01000041.1 GCA_002683215.1 Planctomycetaceae bacterium | reverse complement strand
TCGACCGCGTTCGGTTCGGCGTCATCAGGCGACGGTGCGCTGTCGTCGGGAGCGGACGCCGGCGGCGCCGATCGCGAGGGCGGCGAGGCCACCGAGTCCGGGGACGGCGCTGCTGCCGGCCGCTTGGTACTGCCCGGCGATGATGCCCTCGTACGCGACGTCGTTGTAGGCCCAACTATTGACGGTGAAGGCGTATTCGCCCTCGGACATCGAGAGGTCGTAGTCGATCCAGCCGTAGAACGTCTCACTAACATCTAACGAGAAACCAACGATTTTCCCGGTGCCGGATGCGAGGTTGTTCACGGTACTCGAAAACATGGCGCTGTTATTGAAACTCATGTGTTGGGACGCGGATCGGGTCCCTGTGAAACCAGGGCCGATCGAGGCGCCAGCATCCACCATGTTCCAGACTTGACCGCCGCCGTCGAAATTCAAATACACCCTCGCGGAACCGGAGCTGGACCAGGTTCCAGTCATTCGGTTTCCTGCCCGCAATCTGCGCTCGGGGTCGACTCCGTTGTCAATCGTGAACAGGTCCACGATGCTGGACGACCCGGCGCCAGCAGTGATCAGCGTCGATCCGCTGCTCTTCTGGATCTCAGCGCTGGCAGCGCCTGCGGCAGCCAGCGCGGCGCTGCCTCCTGCGGCAAGGGCGTAGTTCCTGAGGCGTGAATCGCTCATTGGTATTTCTTTCTTCTCTACGGGTTGTGAGTGGTCGCTCCAAACGAACGGAGTCCACGCCAATTTAACGCAACGACGCCTCTGAGGGCGTCCGTAAGTCGATTAAGGGCGGAAAACGCTTCATCATTTCGTTTTGTACCTTCGTGTTTCACGGGTCCCGATGCTGGTTCCGGAACCTGTTCCAACGAGCGACGACGTGATTCGCAACTCGCGGTGAATGAACGCCTTACGGAATCAGTCCCAGCGGGCAGTCGCTCGGCGGCATCGGGTTCCGCGGTGCATCTGTGGGATATCGCGGGAATTCATAGTCGCTGAGACCTGCTACGCTCTTATGGTCACTCGTTCGTCGAAGCACTGACTTCCGCGAACTTCACGGTGAGGCCGCGGCCGGCAACCTCAAACAATCAATGCGCACGGAGAAAGATGATGTATTCGATGACAACCAGTTCGCCACTTTTTGGTGGGCGAGTGGGACAGCGCCTGGTCGCCGTTGCGGCCCTGGCGGCCGCGACCGGCGTTGGATCCACGGCGGCGGCAGGGACGATCGCGTTGGATAACACGGCAGGTGGCACCGCGTCGCTTCGCGGCGACATGGGGTCCCTGACCAGCAGCAACTGGAACCTGAAGGTCTTCACGGTCGGCTCGAGCGACGCCACGATCTCGTCGATGGCGATGGGCTTTTATTCGACAAGCGTGACGAACTACGACATCACGTGGGAGTTGTACGCCGTCGATGGAAGCAACGATCCAACCGGGGCGGCGCTCGCAAGCGATACCCAGTCGCAGTCATTCACGACGAGTGCCGCGTATTACACCTTCGCCACCGGCGGGGACCTCGCCTCGTACTCGATGCAGGCGGGCCAGACCTACGGCCTGCTCTTCAAGTCGAACGCGAGCGGCCCCGTCCTGAGTTGGACTCAGACCAACGCGGCCTCGATTTACTCGCCTGGTTCCAGCGGCTTCTCGTTCGTCGCCAATCGACGTTCGACGAACTCGGGGACCTCATTCAGTTCGGCCAGCTACTACAACGCTTGGCAGATGGAAACGAGCGCCTCCTCTGCCGTCGTGCCCGGCCCCGGCGTTGCGGGTCTTGCCTTCATCGGCCTCGCGGGCGTCGCGGGTCGTCGGCGCCGCTGAGCGGCTCCCGTTCCGCCGAGCCGATCCGGCTCGGCGGTCAAACACCGCCGTACCACACCGCCGTACCACACCGCCGTACCACACCGCCGTACCACGCCGCCTCGGGCCACCCGCCCGGGGCGGCGTGGCGTTGGTCTTCGGATCACGGTGGCCGCGTATCAACCCATTCGCCGCAAATGTTCGACGACGCGTGGGCGGTCGCGGGTGCCCGGTCACGCCGGCGACGACGAACCGCGAACGAAAGTCCGCCCCGACGCGAGGTCGAGGCGGGCTGGTGGGTCTCGGTGATGCGGTCGATGTCGGTCAGGGGCAGACGCCCCAGGCGCCGAGCAGGAGTCCGAGATCAGCGGCGTTCACGGTGCCGTCGTCGTTGACGTCCGCTTCGGGTCGACTCTTGCCGTCGGTGTTCCAGAGGGCGAGCAGGATCCCGAGGTCCGCCGCATCGACCGCCTCGTCGTCGTTCAGGTCGCCCGGGCATTCGGTGTCGAGCCCCGGGCCGCTCATGACGGTGTGTCCGTTGTCGTAGATCCGCACGTAGTCGACGAGATACGCGGCGGGAAGGGCCGCGGTGATGCCGTTGGGGTCGGTGATTCCGGTGAAGGAACCTCCGACCGCGAGGTTGATGATCAGGAAGTGCGGCGCGTGGAATTCGTGCCCGCTCATCGCGTCCCGGTTCGAGATGTCCATCACCCAGACCTGCTGGCCGTCCACGAACGTTCGAATGGCGTTCGGCGTCCATTCGAGTCGAAAGACGTGGAAGTCGTCGCTGAGGTCCGCGGCGGTCGTCCGTTGTTGGCCGTAGCTCGCGTAGGCGCCGTCGAAGTCCCAGTGTGCCGTCGAATAGACCCGGCGGTTCACCTCGCCGTTCGCCAGGGCGTCGCCGCCGCCCATCTCCAGAATGTCGATCTCGCCACACCTCGGCCAACCCACGCTTGAGATGTCGTTTCCGAGGGTCCAGAAAGCGGGCCACAGGCCATCGGCGAGATCGGGAATCCTGATCCTGGCCTCGACCGTTCCGTACTGGAACATGATCTTGCCCTCGCTTCGGATTCGACCGGACGTGAAGCGTCCGTCGGCTTCTCGTCGGGCATGGATCGCGAGGTTCCCGCCCCCGACCCGCACGTTCTGGGGCGCGTCGGTGTAGATCTGAAGTTCGTTGTTCACGCCGAGGTCCCCGAGATCATGGGACCAGACCACGGGATCGGGGGCGCCGGTTCCGTCGAACTCCTCGCTCCAGAGCAGGGTGTCCTGCGCCGCGGCGGTCGAAGCGGCGATGCAGGAGAGTGCGGCGAACAGGAGGTGGTCGTATCGGTGGATGGTCATGGTGTTCATTCGATCGTGAGGTCGACGCCGCGAACCCCGACGCATCACGGATCCTAGGGGAGCCATCGCCCGCGGTTGACGGCGTCCTCGTCTTTCTCGCAAAGTCACGAGTTTCGCCCGATAAGACCCGCGTGGTGCGAGACCCCATTCCGAGGTATCGGTCTCCGGTGATGCCGGTCGTTTCGCCGGGAGCCAGTCGGTCTCGGTCCCTCGGCGTCCACGCTAAAATCCCACCCCCCTGAGCAAAGGCCGACGATCGGCCGCCGGGCACGGAATGATTTCATGACTACAGAAAAGCGGACGGAAGAATCGACGAGCCGGGTTCCGGTGCTGGTCCTCAACGGCTTCCTCGGATCGGGGAAGACCACGCTGCTCAGGAGCCTGATCGAACAGGCCCACCAGCGCGGCCTCGACCTGGGCGTGGTCGTCAACGACATGAGCGAGCTCGACGTCGACGGCCAGATCGTCGCCCGGACCGAATTCACCGATGAGGGTGATCGCCGATTCCATTCCATTCACGCCTGTGTCCTGAGCAGCCGGAAGGGGGTCGGGGAACTTCAGAAGGCGCTCGAATCGATGCTGGCCGAACGGCCCCCGGAGCTGATCGTCATCGAGACCAGTGGCAGTTGCCATCCGATGCCGATCGTCGAGTTCTTCGCCACGCAATCGCGATTCGAACTGACCGGCCTGCTGACGCTGGTGGATGCCGCGATGATCGATCAGGACTACGACCGTGGTCGACGGCTCGCGCCCAGCATGCAGGCCAACGTTCGAAATGGACGCCGGGACACGACGAATCTCCTGGTCGAGCAGGTACTCTTCTGCAGCCACGTTCTGCTCACCAAGGCCGACCGGATCGGCGATGACGGAATCCGGGGGATCGCCGAGTGCATCCACGGGCTGAATCCGCTCGTGCCCGTGATGTCGCTGCCGTGGGGCAACCTTCCGATCGATGATCTTCAGGCCATGCCCGAGTACGACTACCACCGGGTCCGACCGCTGATCGAGGAGCTGTCGCCTTCCTTCGAGTCCGAGCGCAGCGAAGCCCCATCCTACGACCTGGCGACCCGGGTCATCAAGGACGACCGTCCCTTCCACCCGCAGCGACTTTGGGACACCTGCACCCGGCATCTCGGCCAGTACATCCACCGAAGCAAGGGCTTCTTCTATCTCTGCAGCCGCGACGACGTCTCGCTGCTTTGGAACCAGGCGGCGGCCGGCATCGACCTCGAACTGGTCAGCTACTGGCGGGCCGGAATCCTCGAAAACGATGGGAACAACCTCGGCGAAGAGGAGCGGAAGGGACTCCGGGAGCGGTTGGCGAAGGAGGCGGGCCGCTTTGGCGATCGCCACTGCCACCTGACGGTGATCGGCGATCGGAATCAGGTGGACCGGTTCACGGAGGCGATCAAGAAGTGCTTCCTGACGGAGGACGAGATCGTTCGCTGGCGATCGGGTGAGGTGTTCCCCGACCCCTGGCCTGCGAACTACGTCACCCGAACCCGCTGAGGTTCTGGGGGCGCACCGTCCCGTGCCCATCCGCCGCGACGCGGTGAACCGCCTTCGTCTACTGGGATGAATGCCAGGTAGAGGATTGCCTCGCAGACTTCAATGACGCCGAAGTCGTCGACGGCACCGACCTCGGCATCCTGTTCTCGGCGTGGGCCCGTGTCGGTGGCCGGCTGACGCGATCAGCTGACAGCAGCAGACGAGTACACCAACGCCGCATCCATCATGGGTGCGGCGTTCCGGGTTGCTGTGGGGTACGCATTTCCTGCTGCGCCGCGAAGGTGGGGTATCGGTCGCCTGTTTTCGCCATTCTCCGAAATCCGGCAGGGGTATCGGCTGATTGGCCTTCTTGAGGTTGGAGGTGCCGGCGGCGTGGCGTAGTCTGTGGGAGCCGTGGTCTGGGTGTTGGTGTGGCCGGAATCCGACCGGGATCAGCCACGCCTCGATGTCCGTGGCGGTATCAAGGCCTTGGTCCGGGATCCTGGAGGGCGAACCAGCCGGTGGAGATTCCTCCGCGACCCATCGCCCTCGGGAACCAGGGGTCTCCGGGCTTCGTAGGAGACTCTCGATACCGGGAACAGGTCCCGTCGGGCGAAGCCCCATGTCCCACGCGCTCGGTGGACCGGCTGCATCCTCTCAACGACAGGACACCTCCTCGATGAACGACTTGTGCCGAACGTTGCTCGCCGCGGTGGTCCTGGCCTGCTCGAGCGTGACCGCCTCGGCCGAGACGATCACCGTGTGTGCCAGCGGGTGTCAATACACCTCTCTGGACATGGCGCTGCAGGCCGCCGCAGACGGTGATCGTGTCGAAGTCGGTTCCGGAACATATGAAACCGAAGTGGCACAGGTGATCGATCGGTCGATCAAGATCGTCGGGGCCGAGGATGGTTCCACGCGGATCGTCGGCTCGACGCGGTGGACGGTCTCCGGTCCGGCGAATCTGGAACTGGCGTCCATCACGATCCTGGGCGATGCGTTCGCCTCGATTGGATTCAACGTGGACGCGGAAGCCTCGCTCGTACTCGACGAATGCCAGGTGATCGGCGTGGAGGTCTCCTCCGGAGAGTTCGGGTTCATCGGGGCCGGGCCCGGTGTCGTCGGACGGGTCGTTCTGCGCGGATGCGTCTTCGACTCATGCGTGGTCGATGCTACCGGCTCCTCTGGAGCCTTCATTCTCGCCGCGGATCTGGCCGCCGAGAACATCACCGTTCGGAATTGCTCGCTCATGGGGGTGAACCAGTACTTCTTCCGGCCGTTGGTCTCCGGAGATTTCATCGACTGCCGCTTCGAAGAGAACGAGGTTCGGAGTTTCGGTCTCTTCAACTTCTATTCGCCCTCGCTGGATGCCAGCCTCGTCTCGTGCGTGTTCGAGGGCAACCGCGCCCGGTCCGCCTTCGGGAATGAAACCCTCGTCACGCTCGGTGCCATGAACTCCTGCGTGCTGGACGCGTGCGAATTCGTTCGCAACCGGGCCGATTGCGCCTCGTCCTCGCGTTGGCTGGGTTCGGTCCTGATCTACGGTGGGACCGAGGTGGAGATCCGAAACTGTCGATTCGCATCGAACGACGGCCGGGCGATCAGGTTGAACGAGCAGGGCAACGTTCCGAACGTCGGAGCGGTGGTCGTTTCGGGATGCCGCTTCATCGACAACCGGCCCGATCCGGAATGCTGGCCGTTCGATCAGTCGGTCTGTCCGTTTGGATACGCGATCACGATCCCGATTCGATCGTCCCCCGGCGGCGGCGAAGCCGAGCCGAGTCCTCTCGGCGGTCGAATGGTTATCTCGGACTCGAGCTTTTGCGGGAGTGGGGCCATTCCGATCAGTGGTTCGTGGATCGATGGTGGTGGGAACTGCGTGAGTCGATCATGCGACGATCGCGACGGAAACGGAAGCCTCGACGTGTGTCTTGATGACGGGTATCCGAGGCTGATTCGCGTTCCCGGTGATGCCCCCGATCTCGGCTCGGCACTTCGGCAGGCCCTCCGCGGCCAGGAGATCGTGCTCGCCCCCGGCGATCACGTTCTGGCGGGCTTGTTCCAGGTCTCGGCGGCCGATGTCGTCATCCGGGCTGAAGTGCCGATCGCAGGTTCTGCAAACAGTGCGAGGATCGTGATGGCGGAGGATCCGGTGACGGCGCTGGCCGGAATCAGGATCTATGCGAGCCCGGGCCCGGGGGTCGTTTTTCAGGATCTCGACCTGGTCCTGCTGGATGCAGTCGATGATCCCGTGTGTTCCGGTTCGGGCCAGCCGACGTTCGAGGCGGGTGCGATCATCGCCGAAAACTCGTCGCTCGCGTTCCGGGGTTGTCGAATCCTCGCGGATCTGACGGTGCCGGCATTGGCCGCCTTCGACTCCGATCTGAGTTTTCATGGATGCGAGTTCGTCGACGATTCGGACGAATCTCGGGTGGCGGTGATCGATGCCGCCCACTCCGATGTCGCGATGATCGAATCCCGGATCTCGTCAGGCCGCATCGCGGTCACGGAATCATCGCTCCTCCTGAGTGGGACGACCGTGGCTGGCGTGACGGGTCCGTTCAGCGCGGTTGATGCGTTCGCGTCCAAGGTGGTCGTCACGGGATGCGATTTTCGGGGCAATGCATCGACCGCCTTCATGCCGAGTGGAGCCCGGATTCGGAGTGGATCGCTTCGCATCGAGGATTCATGGTTCGTGGATAACGATTCGCCCGGTGAAGGCACGGGGGTTCTGCAGGCACGCGCGGGCGCCGTGCTCTCGTTGGAGGGATCCGCGTTCTGTGGCAACACGCCGAATGTCTTCTTCAGCGGGACGCGGTGGCGGGATCTGGGGGCCAATGCATTCGGGGATCTCGGGTGTGCACGCATGGTCGGTGATCTGGACGGTGATGCCTGTGTGACGGCAGCCGATCTGGAGATGCTTCTCGAACGCTGGGGTGTCGGTGGATTTCCCGTGGCTGATCTTGATCGCGACGGTGTCGTCGGCGGCAGCGACCTCGGCATCCTGTTCTCGATGTGGGGCCGGTGCCCGTGACCGCCTGACGCGATCAGCCAACAGCAAGCGATCGAGTGCACGAACGCCGCATCCATCACGGGTGCGGCGTTCTGCATTGCGGGCCGACGGGCCGCGGTCCGTACAGTCGGTTTATCGCCGTGGCCGTGGCCGAGGGTGGTCGCGGGACTCGGGCGTGATCTGTTCGGCGGGATTCTGATCCCTATCCATCGCCATCGGGGGTGGTACCGGCGTCGAGCGCTTTATTGAACAAAGACCCGCCGTGGATCTCGAATCCGCGGCGGGGTCGCGTATCTTCGGCGTAGGGGCCGTCAAAGGGCACCGCGATGCTGCATGATTCCGGTGCTCGCGGGCATTCTTCCTTCGAGCGATTGGAGCCCGTTTCAATGAACGACATCCTGCGAACCCTGCCCGCCTTCCTGCTCTTCGCCGTCTCGAGCCTGGCCGCCTCGGCCGAGACGATCACGGTGTGTGCCAGCGGGTGTGACTACACGTCCATCAACGCCGCGATCAGCGCGGCCAGTGATGGCGACGTGATCCAGCTCTCGGCAGAGACGTACTTCGAGGGTGAGCAGATCGACACCCTTGGTAAAGCGATCACGTTGCGGGGCGTGCTGGACAAGGCCGGGGAGCTGGCGAGTGCGCTGGATGGATCGGGGAAGCACCGGGTGCTGGTCTGCCAGAGCGGTGAAGCAGACACGACGGTCTTTGAAAATCTGGTGATCCAGAACGGCCGCGGAGAGCTCGGGATTGTCTTCGGCCAGCAATACCTCCTCGGCGGTGGGATGTTCAATGTGAACTCCAGCAGCCCGACCCTGACCGGCTGTACCTTCAAACGCAACTCGGCCTACGACGGCGGCGGCGGGATGTTCAGTTCGGGTGGCAGTCCGACCCTGACCGGCTGTACCTTCAGAAGCAACTCGACGGACTTTGGACCGGGTGGCGGGATGTTCGACGACCTCGGCAGCCCGACCCTGACCGACTGCACGTTCACGGACAACTCGGCCAGAGCCGGCGGCGGGATGTACAACAGCAACAGCAGTCTGTCCCTGACCGAATGCACATTCACGAACAACTTGGCGGTGTACGGAGGCGGGATGTGCAACTGGATCAGCAGCCTGACCCTGTCCGACTGCGCGTTCACGGGCAATTCGGCCCTCAGCCAATACGGGGTGGGCGGCGGGATGTACAACGACTACGTCAGCAGCCTGACCCTGGCCAACTGCACGTTCGAGGGCAACTCGGCTACCAACGGCGGCGGCGGGATGCACAACAACGGTGGCAGCGGTCCGACCCTGGCCAACTGTACGTTCACGGCCAACTTGGCCGACGGATTCGGGGGCGGGATGCACAGCTACTTCAACAGCCCGACCCTGACCGACTGTACGTTCACGGGAAACTCGGCCAATGGCCTCGGCGGCGGGATGTACAACTACTCCAACAGCCCGTCCCTGACCGACTGCACGTTCACGGGAAACTCGTCCTATGACGACGGCGGTGGGATGTTCAGTGCCGATGGCAGTCCGACCCTGACCGACTGCACGTTCGAGGGCAACTCGGCTACCGGCTACGGCGGCGGCTGGATGTTCAGCGGCGGTGGCAGTCCGACCCTGACCGGCTGTACGTTCGATGGCAACTCGGCTTTCCGCGGCGGCGGGATATCCAAGGACTCAAGCAGCCCGACCCTGTCCAACTGCTTGTTCACGGGCAACTCGGCTGAATACGCCGGCGGCGGGATGTATAGCCGGGATTACAGCAGCAGCGCGACGATCATGACCGACTGCACGTTCACGGGCAACTCGGCTATCCGCTACGGCGGCGGGATGTACAACCGCAACAGCAGCCCGACCCTGAGCGACTGCACGTTCACGAACAATTCGGCTGAGGGTGGCGGCGGGATGTACAACGAAGATCAACAAAGCAGCCCGACCTTGGCTGACTGCACGCTGTGCGGCAACGGCTCCGGACAGGTCTTTGGATCCTTCACGGATCTGGGCGGTAATTGTCTTGCATATTCCTGTGACGACGCGGATGGGGACGGCACGCCGGACAAGTGCGCCGCGAATGGGTCGGTGACGCTTCTGGTGCCATCGGTATACGCCCGGATCGAGGATGCGGTCGAGGCCGCGGGTTACGGCGACGTGGTGCTGGTGGAGGCAGGTGTCTACTTCCCGTCGCGGACGATCGATCCGGGCGGCAAGCCGATCACGATTCGGGGTGCGGTCGATTCGACGGGCCTGCCGGCCACGATCATCGACGGCGGTGGCGAGATCCGGTTGCTTGAATGCACTTCCGGTGAATCGGCCGACACCGTCTTCGAAAATCTGCTGATTCAGAACGGATACACCACCGAGCGCGGCGGCGGGATGTACAACTGGACCAGCAGCCCAACCCTGAGCAACTGCACGTTCACGGCAAACTCGGCCACCGGCGACGGCGGCGGGATGTTCAACAGCTCCAACAGCAGTCCGACCCTGATCAGCTGCGCGTTCGAGGCCAACTCGGCCACCGTCTTCGGCGGCGGAATGAGCAACGCTTCCAGCAGCCCGACCCTGGCCAACTGCACGTTCATGGCCAACTCGGCCGACGATGACGGCGGCGGGATGCACAACAACGGAGGCAGCAACCCGACCCTGGCCAACTGTACGTTCATGGCCAACTCGGCCGACGATGACGGCGGCGGGATGTACAACAACGCAGGCAGCAACCCGACGCTGAGTGACTGTGCATTCACGGGCAACGAGGCCGAATACGGCGGCGGAATGTACAGTCGGGAGAACAGCGACCCGACCCTGATCGACTGCACGTTCGACGACAACTGGTCGGAATATCGCGGCGGCGGGATGTACAACTACAACAGCAACCCGAACCTCGCCGGCTGCACGTTCGTGAGCAACTCGGCCGACGACGAGGGCGGCGGGATGTATAACGGCTACAGCAGCCCGACCCTGACCAACTGTACGTTCACGAACAACTCGGCCGGTGGTGGCGGTGGGATGTACAACCGGACCAGCAGCCCGACCCTGACCCACTGCGCGTTCACGGGAAACTCAGCCGAATCCGGCGGCGGGATGCGTAACTACGCCAGCAGCCCCTTCAGAATCCCCACCCTGGCCGACTGCAGCCTTTGCGAGAACGCACCCGATCAGATCGATGGATTCTGGAATGACGCCGGGGGCAACTGTGTCGCGGCGTCATGCGACGACTGTGATCTTCCTTCCGATCCATGCTCCACCGATCTTGATCAGAACGGCATCACGGACGGCGGCGACCTCGGCGTTTTCTTCGTCTACTGGGGTGACTGCCAGGTTGAGGACTGCCCCGCGGACTTCAACGACGATGAGATCGTCGACGGCATCGACCTCGGCATCCTGTTCTCGGCCTGGGGCCCGTGCCGGTGACCGACTGACGCGACCAGACACCCATGAGCGAACGAACAAACGAACGCCGCATCCATCACGGGTGCGGCGTTCTGCATTGCGGGCCGACGGGCCGCGGTCCGTACAGTCGATTCATCGCGGTGGCCGTGGCCGAGGGTGGTCGCGGGATTCGGGCGTGGGCTCACCCAGGGGAAGCGTCATGTCACCTCCGCTCGATGATCCGGCCGAATGCTTCACAAGAATTGGACGCCGCTCCGATGAACGACCTTTGCCGAACGTTGCTCGCCGCCGTGGCCCTGGCCTGCTCGGACGCGACCGCCTCGGCCGACACCGTCACCGGGTGTGGGCGAGTGTGATCACACGTCGATCAATGCGGCGATCGGCGTGACGAGTGATGGCGACGTGATCCGACTCGCGGCGGAGACGTACTTCGACGGCGAGCAGATCGACACGCTCGGACAGGCGATCACGCAACGCAGCGTGTTTGATGAGGCAGGGGATCCGGCGCAGTGTTTCCCGAGCATCGGCCCGCGAACGCCGGCATCCGAACACGCCGAAGCGCGGGAACGAACCTGCCTACGGGCACCCGTCAACCTGCGGTGTTTCTCCGCGGCGTTTCCGTCACGGCCTCGAGACGCCGGGTGCCGGGATTCGGGTCGCCTTCAGGAAAGCCGGTGCAGAGGATCGAAACGTCGATNGGANNCNCCGGATTCGAGGGNTGGTGATGATCCTTGTCGTTGATTGGCGGACTTNGGCGGATTCCGNGGCCCGTCACCGATTCGCCTGAAGCNGGATTGATTGGAAGGAAGGCATGGTTNGAGTACCCTTGGGATGACCGAACCGCTCNGTGGAGTCGGCCCATGAANATGCTTCGACATTCAGCCCTGGTCATGTCGCTTTCGACCACGGTCATCGTTCAGGAAGCCGCCGGTTCGGCCGATGACGGTCGTCGGCGTCCGACGATGCATGCNCCCCATGCGTCATCCGAGGTTCTGTGGAATCCGATCGACGGGAAGAACGCGGTGCTCGAGCATGAGTTCGCCGAGTCCGATCCGTGTCGGAACTGGGCCGAGGCGATCGACGACGATCGATATCTCGATTTCCTGAGTGGCAACGGCGCTCTGCCCGCGTCGACCCCGGGCGAAGCGAATTCCAGCCCCGGTTTCGGTCTTCCGGAGGCGTTGATGCTCGAGGTCGAAGCAGGTGATGACATTCTCGAGATCGTTGAAGCGGGACGTGCGGGAATGTCCGACGCGGAGGATCCGGTACGACGCTGGTGCGCGATCGGCGAACTTCCGACCCGGACCGATGTCGAACATGGTCTGCGGCGCAACCGATTCTTTCTCGGGCAGGGGCGAGGCATCGCCGACGAGATCGATTTCGATCGACTGCACGAGATGGTCTTCGAAGTCCCGGCCGTGATGGTCGACCGATACGACGCCACGGGTGACGGGATGTTGGACGACGTGGTCGCCGTCGACGTCGGTGGATTGGTCGTCCAGGTGGTCAACCCTGGCGGCGGGCAGGCGGGGACGGCATTCGGGCGCGGTGGCGATGAAGATCTCGCTCGATGCATCATCAATCGATCGGCCGTCATTCAGGAATGGATCCGCCGTCGCCGCGAGGAAGGCTATTGAAGAACGCCGGACGCGTTCGTGGCGATGGGCGATGCACGATGAGACCGCACCGGGCGGGTGACGTCGACTTCGGATCCGCCCTGCCTTTCCCGGAGCTTCGATGCGTTTGAACGTCGAATGGAAGACCAAGGGGGATCCTCGGTCATGCCGCCGCCGCCCTCGGGTCGCTGGTCGGCGACTGGGCACCATGCCCCTGATCGCTTGACGTCGGTCATCAACCGAAACACACCACGCCGAATCCGGCAAGGGTGCGGCGTGGTGGGTACGGCCTCCGACGCGACGTACGAAGACGTGGGCGAACGAACCTCCGGCACCGGCCATCGGACGGGGATTCCCGGGTTCCGCCCGGATCGGTTCCCCGTGAACGGGCTGGCCTTCTGGCGGATCGCGTCAGTGGTTCGGCGGCGGGCCGTTTCGCCGCGAACCGTCGGTCCGGGCGATCCGATTCCGCCTTGCGGCCCGCGACGCGATCCTCGGTCCGCGTTCGATCGGATCAGTGGCCGCTGTCGTCGCTCGCCCGGCTGGCCTCGTAGAGGAACCAGGTTCGTCGCTCGGTCTCGTCGATCCAGTTCTCGATCAGGCTCGAGCTCGCGATGTCGCGGTGGCGGTCGGTGACGTCGTGGGCCTTGCGAAGTTCGGACGCGAGCATCTTGTTGTCCGCACAGAGTTCGGCGAGCATCTGCAGCGGCGCGACGAATTCCTCGTCGTTGTCCCGGATCCGCTGCCGCCGCGCGATGTCTCCGATCGAACGGATCGTCGTGCCCCCGATCTTGCGAATGCGTTCGGCGATCATGTCGGTCATCTCGAAGAGTTGATCGCCCTGTTCGTCGAGCATCAGGTGGTAGTCGCGGAAGTGCGGACCGCTGACGTGCCAGTGGAAGTTCTTCGTCTTGAGGTACAGGGCGAAGACGTCGGCGAGAAGTGGATTCAATGCTTCGGAGATGTCGGTGCTGGCCGCCGAATCCAGATCGGTGGGCGTCGCCAGGGGTCTGTCGCTTTCGGACATGGTGGTTCGGTTCCGGAGGGGGTGGTTGTTCGTGACACCGACATCCTAGGTGTTCGCGGCCGCTCGGTCCCGGCCACCACGCCGGGCGACCGAAAATTCCGAGACCCCGCGGCAAGCCACTTCCACGGAATGCTCCATCGTTTCGAGGCCGATGACGTCATCCCGATGGCGACGCCGGTGTTCGCCCCGTGGCCTGGATCGGTCCTCAGCTCGAGTCGCGCTGGTTCGCGGCCCGTGCTCGCAGGTAGGCGAACGTCCTGGATTGCTTGAACTCCGAACTGTCCGAGGCGACCAGCTCGGCCAGCGACAACAGCGTCCGGCCATCGTCGAGCACGAGTGCCGGATCCGCGGTTCCACCGCGTTCGAGAATCGCGTCGCACTGCGGCGTGCAGAGGCCGATGCTCATTCCGAGGGCGGTTCGGCCGTCGGCGGCCACCGCGTTCACATCGACATCGGTGTCGAGCACGAGGGGCACGAGCGCGGTGCACGGGTTGGCGATGACCGCCCACATCAGCAGGTTCAAGCCCTTGGAAGTGGTCAGATCGGGATTCGCACCGTGACTCAGGACGGCTTCCATCGCCACCACCGGATGATCGTTGGAGGTGCTTCCCATGGCGGCCGTCATGCCGTTGGCGTTCTGTGCATCGATGTTCGCGCCGGCCTCGACGAGCAGATCGATCACCGGGGCGATCTGGTCCGCGGCGCCGACGTTCATGGCGGCAAGGGCGATCACCGGATTTCGTGCGTTTCGGGGATCCGCCGCATCGGGATCGGCACCGAGATCGAGCAGCGNCCTCACGCCGGCGACATCGGCGTCACTTGTCCAGAGGTAGTCGACGAGTCGTTGATCGAGTTCTCCCTGCGTCATCGAGGGCGGGGGCGAGGTGGTCGGCGGCGTCGCGGCCGTGTTCGACGGCGGGGTCTCCTGACAGCCGAGGAAGAGGACGAGCAATCCGCCCGCCGCGCCGAGCGCGAACCGATGAAGCGATTTGGCCGCCGAGCGAGGTCGGGTGGTCTGGTGGTGCATGCCGCGAATCCTAGCGGAGATGTGGCGGCGGCCGCTCAGAGGCAGGCGCCCCACGCTCCGAGCAGCAGGCCGAGGTCCGCGGCGTCCACCATCCCGTCGCCATTGATGTCGACCTCGCAGGTGATCGGGCAGTCGTCGCAGGATCCTTCTTCCAGCCAGGTCCCACCGAGTCGATCGCAGACCGCGCGGGTGAGCTGGTCGCATCCGCTCCCGACGCAACATGCCCCCGTTGCTTCGGGATCCGGGCACGCGACTTCGAGGCATTCGCCGCCCAGGTAGGTGCCGCCGACGTTCTCGCAGAAGTCCGCCTGCAACTGCACGCAGAGGCCCTCGATGCAGCAGGCTCCCTGCGCGATGTTCGTCCAGACGGCGTTGGGTTCATCGTCGTTCGCGACCCAGGCATCGAGATCGCCGTCCTCGTCGAGATCTCCGAGTGCGACCGAAAAGCTGCGCTCGTCCCCCAGCGCCCGGCCGGAGTCGAGGAACGATCCCGACCCGTCGTTGATCCAGACGGCGTTGGGCTCGAGGTAGTTCGCGACCCACGCGTCGAGATCACCGTCCTCGTCGAAGTCCCCGAGCGCGACCGAGGTGCCGTAGTCGTCTCCCAGGCGCTGCCCGGAATCGGTGAAGGCGCCTTCGCCGTCGTTCACCCAGACCAGGTCGGGATCACCGGCGTAGTTCGCGACCCACGCGTCGAGATCCCCGTCAGCGTCGAGATCGCCGAGGGCGACCGAGAAGCTGGCCCGGAAGCCGAGCCGCTGCCCGGAGTCATCGAAGCCCGCGTCGCCGTCGTTGATCCACACCGTGTTGCCCTCGTCGCGATTCGCGACCCAGGCGTCGAGATCGCCGTCGGCGTCGAGGTCGCCGAGGGCGACCGAATAGCTGAAGCTCGATCCGAGCGTCTGGCCGGAGTTCGTGAAGTTTCCCGCGCCGTCGTTGAGCCAGACGGCGTCGGGCTGTCCGAATCCGTTCGCGACCCACGCGTCGAGATCGCCATCGGCGTCCAGGTCCCCGAGGGCCACGGCGGTGCTCAGGTCCTTGCCTCCGAGGGTCTGTCCGGAGTTCGAGAAACCTCCGTCGCCGTCGTTGATCCAGACCCGGTCCGGCCCCTGGTAGTTGGCGACCCACGAATCGAGGTCGCCGTCACCATCGACGTCGCCGAGGGCGACCGCATAGCTGTTGCTGGTTCCCAGGGTCTGTCCGGAGTCGGTGAAGATCCCCAGCCCGTCGTTGATCCAGACGTCGTTCGGTCCGAGGTAGTTCGCGACCCACGCATCCTGGTCGCCGTCGCCGTCGAGGTCGCCGAGTGCGACGCCGGCGCTGTAGTCGTCGCCCATGGACTGGAGCGAGTCGACGAAGGCGAAGGACACCTGGCCGCTCGCGGAGTCGGTGAGAGCGCCGGCGACGGCGGCGAGGAACAGCGTAAGGAGCCGGAGCGCGGGGATTTCGGGCATTGGGGTTGGTCTTTCTTCTCGACGAAAAAACGCGTCTGATGAATGCCTCGGAGTCTAGACGTGAAACCTCGTCGGTCAAGGTCGGCGTCCGATCAATTCCCCGGGGCGCCGCCACATCCGGCCCCGGTACGAGTTGGTCCATTCATCACGGAATCCGCGCTGGTGAAGGGACGGGAACGATTCGCAGTCCGTATCCGATCCGTGGTGTACCTTGATCACGTGAATCGGAACGCGGGTGCACGGGCTCGAACCGTCGGCATTCCGCGGGGAATTCGCCGCGAATCACAACCTCGCAAGACTGCTGGTGCGTCGAACGGGTCAAGACTGTAGCGGATGTCGAGTAGTGAGCGACCGCTTGTTCTTCTGCATGGGCCGCGGCGTGGAAAGACAGCCCGCCCCGACGCGAGGTCGGAGCGGGCAGGTGGTTCGGTCGCGGTGGTGTCGGGCCTGCTCAGGGGCAGGGGCCCCAGGCGCCGATCAGCAGGCCGATGTCCGCGGCGTTCACGGTTCCATCGCGATTGAGGTCGGCTTCGGGGTTGCTCTTGGCACTGGTGTTCCAGAGCGCGATCAGG
>NYSY01000040.1 GCA_002683215.1 Planctomycetaceae bacterium | reverse complement strand
CTCGCGCCGCCGCCGAGCGCATCGATCAGGGCGTCGATGTCGCTGGCTTCCGACTCCGACTCCGGAACCGCGATCCCGGTGCCACGCTCGTACTCGGGACGAACGGTCTCATCGATCGCGACCTCCCGAATGATCAGGATCCGCTGGGTCGTGCTGGCCGTGCCGCCGGCGAGCGAGAGCGCGTCCATGATTCGAAAATCAGGCCGGGTCAGGGCATAGATGCCGGTTCCCGCCACCGCGCCGTAGATCGTGAACTGGAAGCTTCGGCCGTCTTCGAGGACCACGGTGACCAGCGGATCGGTGATCAGCCCGTCGAGTCGCCGGATGATGTCTTCCTGCAGTTCGTCGACGGTCAGTCCCGCCGCCTGGAGATCGCCGAGCGTGGGAAGTCGAATCGATCCCGCCTGGTCGATCACCCGGACCGAGACGTCGGTCTGGTTCGCCGCGACGAGCTCGTAGATCTCCACTCTCACCACATCACCGGGCGCGAGCCGGTAGACCAGTTCGTTTGGAACCAGATCGTCCGCAGTCGGCTGGGTGATCTCGGGCCGGTATCCGACCTCACGCTCGATCACGTCGATCCGATCGAGAATCGGCATCGAAGTGGGCGTGTGCTCGTAGTAGCCGGTCACGCTTGGATTGAAGAACGAGTCGATCTCGCATCCGGTCATGGATACGGCGGACAACATCGCAAAGAGAAACATGGCGATCGTTCGCATGGTCGTTCCCGGACTCTTGTCGTTGGAGAGACTTCTCACGCCGGACTCCGTACCTGCCCTTTCGGGCATGAAATGGGACGCGCCGCGGTTTGCGACATACGCCCGTGTCGCACGGTTCATCGGCGTCCCACGGGTACGGCATTGAGGAAAGACCCACGATTCTCGGTCGTCAGAATCCGCCGGCGGGGAATTCGAGCGCTCGGTCGATGATCGCCATCCGAACCGCCACGCCTCGGGCCACCTGTTCGAGAACCGAACTACGCGCAATATCTGCCGCCACGGCGTCGTCAATCTCGACGCCTCGGTTCATCGGACCGGGATGCAGAACCGGAACCTCCGGTCCGAGCCGGGAGAGCCGATCGACCGTGAGCCCGAAGGCAAAGCGGTAGTCCGACGCCACGGCCCGGCCGGCATCGCGTTCGAGCTGGATCCGAAGCATCATCACGGCATCCGCCGATTCGAGCACGCCATCGAGGTCATGCGTCACTTCGACGCCGGGGCCGAACTCCGCGAAGGTCCACGGCAACAGCGGTGGTGGGCCGACCAGCACGACCGTGGCTCCCAGCATCGTCAGCGCGTGAATATTCGATCTCGCGACCCTGCTGTTGAGAATGTCTCCGACGATGAGCACCCGCTTTCCGACCAGCGACCCCAGCCTCGCCCGCAGCGTCGATGCGTCCAGAATGGCCTGCGTCGGATGTTCGTGACGCCCATCACCCGCATTCACGACCGGAATGCCGATGTTTCGGGCGACCAGGCCCGCCCCACCGGCGATCGCCGAACGAATCACGAGGGCGTCCAGTCCCATGGCGGCGAGGTTTGCCGCGGTATCGACGAGCGACTCACCCTTGTCGAGGCTCGAACCACGACCGGTCAACACGATCGGCTGGTGCCCGAGGCGGCTGGCGGCCACTTCGAAGCTGCACCGGGTACGGGTCGAGTTCTCGAGAAAGAGGAGCCCGATCATCGCCGGTCGCGCGGGGATCGGGAACGGGACCCCGCCTCGAACGACGGGAAGCATCGATTCCGTCCGATCGAGGATCGACTCCAGCATCTCGGTGCTGAGATCACGGAGACCAAGCATGGATCGGGAATCACTGGGCATGCCGCCGCATGGTACCAGCCGCGCGAGCCGNGCTTTTTCAGCCACCCTGAACGGCGATGGCTCGCCGAGGGACGAGTTGGAATTGGATCCCCGTCTCCGTCTCACGCTTCGTCCCNGGCTCTCGGAACCTGACTTTGAGTACGTAGAGGGCTGATGCCAGATCCTCGGCGGGGATCGTGTAGCGGATCAGAAGGTAGTTGTCGTCGACCGGGTAGGCCCGTCGGGTCTGCTGCCGGTTCCAGCCCGTCTGATCAGCGATCGACTGGTCCGAGACCTGATGCAGTTCCAACTTCCAGTCGACGGCCCACTCCCACTCGCCGCCATCGATCTCGGCCCATTCCTCACCGTTGAGATCCACATAGACGAGGACTTCCTGCGGCCGCCCGCTCGCGAACACCCGCGGAAGCAGTTCATAGTCTCCGGCGCCCCGAACCTCACGACACAACTCCGCGACGGCAATGGTCAGTCTCGACCCGCGCTCCAGTCGTTCGAGAAGCCCTTCCAGCTCCTCCAGGAGGGCGGCCTTCGTCGACTCTCCAGCATCAATTCTGGTCCTCAGGCCGGATGCGAACGCTGCCACCTCGCCGAGCATGGCCGCTTCTTCGCCATCCAGGTCCGCCTCCGGAACCTCGAACGGGCTCGGCTCCGCCTCGGCCGAACCNTTCACGCCGATGACCGGAAGTATCGACGCAGCAAGGTGATACGGTACCGGATCATCCGCTTCCGCCGCCAGACGCTGGAGCATCGACTGTATTTTCTGCAGGTCGGGTGCCACCCGGTCATCACCCTGGANGACCGCGACTTCGACCAGATTTCCATCGGCGTCCTCCTCGCCCGAGGCCGCGACTGCGGGCGACTCTCCCGGATTGGGAATCGGGGTCGCGGAATCGACCTCGCCAGCCACAGACCCGCCCTCGGCGTAGATCGCCGGCGTTCCAATGCTGATCGGGATTCCCTCGAAATCCAAGTCGGACGGCACCAGCGAGATCTGGCCTCCACCCGCCGTGCGTGGTTCGGCGACCGCTTCCGTGGCCTCACTGCGGGGCGTCGTCGCCATATCGACTTGTTGGGCCTGGTCCCCGCCCGGGCGGGGCATGGGAGCCGTGCAAGCCGTCAGGCTCACCAGCCCGACCACCGCGGCGGCCCGAATGGAGGCGCCGATCGTCAAGCGAGCCGCTGGGACCGGCATGCCGGTTCCCGAGGCACTCAAAAGCCGTTTTTCGCACCGATCGAACCTCGACATGACCGGCCTCCTGCCGCGCTGCTGATCGGGGATCCGTCGGGCATCCTGCCCGGTGGGTTCCATCCACGATCGAAATTCACACACCCGAGCGTCTCCGCACAATCATCAGCGGCTCGGGATCTTTCAATTCCGGGACCGTTGATCGGACCGGACCCTGCATGTATCGGTCAGAACGACGGCGAGCCCTTCAAGAGTCCGCGAGGCATCCTGAGCACCCCCGCTCTTCAGGGCGAGATCGGTCCCCACGGCCCGATCCAGCAGCCGAGCAGCCCGGCGGCCTCCCATGCGCCGCGCGGTGGCGAGCACGGGGCGGGCATCAGGCCCCCAGAGCCGAAGCGACTTGCCGATCGACGAGTCCGTCCCCCCCGCTTCGAACTGCCGGGCCCCCTCGTGGAGCTTCCGACAGAGATCGACCATCGCCCAGCTGAGCACCTGATCAGGAACCCGGGAGATCTCCTTGAGCGACCGGAAGGTTCGAACGACGGCGCCGGCGTCCCCTCCGAGAATCACACTCTGAATCATCCATCCCTGTTCCTCGCGACTGGGCTCGACCATGGTTCGAACGAGCTCGAGATCGATCATCGGGGGATCACCCGCCGCACCGGTCGACAGCTTTGCGATCTCCATGTCGAGCCGGGCCAGCGAACTTCCGATCCGCTCCACGAGCAGTCCCGCGGCGTCTCGACCCAGCCTCGCTTCGTGGTGCTTTTCGGCACGGCCGATGCACCACGAGGTGGCGGTGGCCGCACTGGGCGGATCGCACGCGACCACCGCCCCCACCTTCACGATCGCCTTGTCGAGCTTCCCGGGACGCCAGTCACCGGTCGTGCGAAGGACCAAAGTCGCCTCATCCATGGCGCTCGCCACGAAGGCCTCGAGGCCCCGACGATGGGACTCCCGCTTGACGAACGCATCCGCATTGTCGAGCACGACGAGCTTGTGCGACTGCATCAGCCCGTAGCTCCGGAGCTCGTCCAGCAGGGTGGCGAGATCCGTGGTCGAGCCCTCGAAATCGAATCGCTCGGCGGCCTCCCCCCCGTTCTCCTCCAGCCCGCGTTCGATCATCTTCAAGTATTGCGCGTGGAGATAGGACTCCTTCCCTTTGAGGAGAATCACTCGAAAGGAAGGGTCGAACGTGAACGACTTGGCGGGGGCCTTGGCCATGAGCCGTTGAATGGTACTCCGGCCCGCCCCCCCGTCCAGATCCCGCCCCCATCCGGACTCGTGTCGTAGACTCGGGGGGTGTACTGCCTGATCGTCGTCGAAGGTCCAGATTCCGGCGCCCGGTTCCTGCTGCCGGACCGTGAGCCCCAGTTGATCGGCCGATCAACGGAGGCGGTCCCGTTGCATGACGATTCCGTGAGTCGGCGTCACGCCGAACTGACCCCCGACGAGGGCCGGTGGTGGATCCGCGACCTCGACAGCAGCAACGGAACCTGGATCGATGACCATCCGGTCGAAGACCGGACACCGCTCACCCCCGGAGATCGAATCCGGTGCGGCGACACGGTCCTGGTCTTCGCTCGGGACGAAGAGGCCGGTTCGGGGGACTCCATTCATGCCGCCGATCCAGCCCGGGTCGAGGTGCAGGTCCTCCCAGAATCCGCCCCGAAGCCCATGACCGAGGCTCGACTGCTGCCGCTGTTCGAGCTGATTCACGACCCCGATGATCCCGAAGTCCCAGATCTGCCCGCGGGCCTGGCCCGCGTCACCGCCCAAATGCTCGAAGCGGATGCCGGGGCGGCCATTCGGCTCGATGAACGCGGTGGTGCGACGACCGCGCCCGTGGTTCGTGATGGAGACGGGCTCGCTTTGTCCGAAGCCTTCAATCTCCCACGAGCCCTCGTGATCGCGACCCTCGACTCGAATGGGCCCCGGGTGGCGATCATCGATGCCGGCCCGACCATCGCCGCCGTGACGCTTCACGCGGGTGGGATGCCACCCTCGATCCTCGCGGCATCCCGGGCCGCCGACCGACCTTGGACCGACGCTGACCTCGATCTTCTCGCCCTGATCGGCCGAGTCGCCGCGCTCCTGCTCGCGACCGAGGATCGGCGGACCCACGCCAGTCGAACCGAGCGACTCGCCGCCATGGGTGAGGCGATCGCGGCGCTCACCCACTCGATCAAGAACATCCTTCAGGGCCTTCGCGGCGGCGCGGACGCCATGGAACTGGCCCTCGACCGGGAGAATCTCGGCCTCGCCCGGGACGGATGGAAGGTGATGGCCCGAAATCTCGATCGGATCCTCGCCCTCAGCCTGAACATGCTGGTCTATTCCAAGGAACGGGGACTCGACCTCGAGTCCCGGACCTGCCGGGACGTCGTGTCGGACGTCGTCGGCCTGGTGGAGTCCGGCGCGCATCGACGAGGGGTGAGGATCGACTGCGAATTCGACCCGGCCGAGCCGCCGATCCTGATCGACGCCGACGCCCTTCACCAGGCGATGCTCAACCTCGTGGGCAACGCGATCGACGCCGCGGAGGGCGAGGCGGGGCCGATGGTCCGGATCTCGACCCGATTCGACCCGATCGGCGACCAGGTGACGATCGACGTCGCCGACGATGGGCCGGGGATACCGGCGGATCGACGGGCGAAAATCTTCGAACCGTTCTTCTCGACCAAGGGGCAGCGCGGAACCGGGCTGGGTCTCGCCGTCGCCCGCAAGCTGGTCCACAAGCACGGCGGCGAGATCGATCTCATCGAGGAGAATCGAACCGGCGCGACATTCAGAGTCACGCTCCCGGCGTCAAGAGACGATGAACCGGATGCCGCCGGGACTCGAGGGCCTCGTGCCCTGCCCGACGGCGACCTCGGGGTGGAATTCGAATGAACCTCCCGCCGCGTGAAACCGGTCCTCGAGACCCTTGGAACACGGCATCCGTCGCCGGACCGCCGTATCATCCTTCCCCACGTTCTTCCCCACGTTCCGGCCACGACCATCGCACGAACCGTACGGACGACCGCATGCACGACCATTCGACCCCTGGCTTCCTCCCGAACCCCTTCGACGGCCTCGACGCGGCCGCAGCCGGACCACGCGGATCGATCGATCCGCGGAATCCGATCGCCTCGGTGAACTACCAGCGAACGCGGGAGATGTCGATCGACGAACTCCTGCTCGAGAACCGCGTGGTGTTCCTGATCGGTGAGATCAATCAGGCCTCCGCCGCCCGCGTGATGATGCAGATGCTCTACCTCGAGAACCAGAAGCGAGGCCAGGACATCCAGCTCTACATCAACAGTCCCGGCGGCGCGGTGGACGACACGCTCGCGATCTACGACACCATGCAGTTCATCTCGAGTGAAGTGGCGACCTACTGCATCGGGCGCGCCTACTCGGGTGGATCGGTGCTGCTCGCCGCGGGCCAGCAGGGCAAGCGACACATCCTGCCGCACGCCAAGGTGATGATCCATCAGCCCTACGGCGGCGTCACCGGCCAGACCACGGACATCCAGATCCAGGCCGAGGAGATCGTGAAGGCGAAGCAG
>NYSY01000039.1 GCA_002683215.1 Planctomycetaceae bacterium | reverse complement strand
GCCGGGGCGGGAACCCAGAACCAACCACTGCTCGCGCGGCTCGCCGACGGCACCACCTACGTGTCGTGGCTCGAGAATCCGGGCGGCGGCTACGACGTCCGACTGCAGTTGGTGACCCCGACCGGCGTCCCCGAGTGGTCGGGCGNCCTCACCGTGGCGGACCGNTCCTTCTCCTCGACCCAGTCCTACGGGCTGGACGTCGACACCAGCGGCGCCGCGGTGCTCGCCTACCGTGGCGACGCGCTGCCGGGCACGCAGATCGTCGCGAACCGCGTGCTCGCCGACGGCACGATGCCGTGGGGCGACGGCGTGGTGCTCAACGCCGGTAACTCGCAGGACGTCGCCTCACCCACCATCGCCGCGACCAGCGACGGCAACAGCGTCGCCGCGTGGACCCGATTCCCCAACAGCGGGCCTTCGGTGATCGAGCTTCGCAAGCTCTCGCCCAAGGGGGAGATCCTCTGGTCGTACACCATGACGCGGCCCACCGGCATCGCGGCCAGTTCGCTCGTCGCCTCGGACGCCCCCGGTGCGAACGGGCAATGCGTGCTGATGACCGTCGGCTTCGGCGGGTTCACCTCACCCCGCCCGCTCAAGGCCCAGAAGTTCGACGCCGACGGCAGTGAGCTGTGGGGTGCGAGCGACATCGGCATCTTCACCAGTGGCTCGGTGCAGATCGGCAACTTCCCGAAGCTGATCGCCGACGGCCGCGGCGGCGCGGTCGCGACGTGGTACAGCTCGGTCCCGAGCCTCCGCTGCTTCGTCCAGCAGGTCCGCGCCGACGGTTCACTCCGGCTCTCGACGTCGCAGTACGGCGTCACCGCGGTGGGCGAAACCCAGGTCAATCCCGTCGCGTGCATCGATCCGGTATCCGAGGACATCACCTGCTACTGGATCACCCAGAACTCGTCGCAGAGCCAGTTCGCGCTCAAGGGCCAGCGGTTCGAAGGAACCTCGAGGGCCTGGGGCACCACCGGCATCACGTTCCTCCCCCTCGGGTCGACCCAGACCACCGCCGCCGGCTGTCACCCGCGGTACGACGGCGGCACCACGGTGATCTGGAACAGCGGCTTCATTCCCCAGCCGACGCTCACCTACGCGGCGGCCGTCGATGCCGACGGGTCGCCCGTCTGGACCGGGGACGCCGGCGGCGTCACCGGTGGCGTCACCATCTCGAACGTCACTTCCAACAAGAGCCGGACCGCGACCGCGACGAGCCCGAGCGGCGAGATCGTGATCGCCTGGAGCGACGACCGGGACGGGTCAAGCCGGCGGATCTACGGACAGAACATTCGCGCGGACGGCGAGCTCGGAGATGCCGCCCTGGTCGGCGACCTCAACGGCGACGGCGTGGTGAACGCCGCGGACCTCGGACTTCTGATCGTGGCCTGGGGACCGTGCGGCAAGGGCGTTCCCTGCCCCGCCGACCTCAACGAGGACGGCATCGTCGATGCGGCGGACCTCGGATTCCTGTTCGCGAACTGGTCCTGACCGACGACCACGAAACCGCGGCTCGGGCGGGAGGTAGACTCGGCACGTCCCGCCGATCACCAACCGGAGCCGCGCCATGTCCAGCTCGATCCCCTTCATCGCACTCACGATGGCCTTCCTGACGTCCGCGCCACCGGCGAATGCTTCGGTCGCCGAGCCACCGCCCGAGAAGGTCACCCTCTATCCGCAGGCCGACGACGCCCGCGAACGAATCGACGCCGCGCTCGCCCGCGCGAAGGCGGACAACACCCGAGTCATGATCCAGTGGGGTGACGACTGGTGCGGCTGGTGCGTGAAACTTCACGAGCTCTGCGGCAAGGATCGCGCCATCTCCCGGAAGCTTCTCTACGACTACGAGGTCGTGCTCGTCCCCGTGGGCCAGTTCGATCGAAACCTCGACATCGCGACGTCGTACGAAGCGGACTTCAAGTCGAACGGCGTGCCGTTCCTGACCGTGCTCGATGCGGACGGAACCGTGATCACCAACCAGGAGACCGGATCGCTGGAGGTGGACGGCGCTCACGACCCCGCGAAGGTCATGGCGTTCCTCACCCAGCACCAGGCGGCACCCCGCGACGCCGCCACCAGCCTCAAGCAGGCCCTCGAATCCTCGAAGGCCTCCGGTCGTCCGGTGATGCTGCACTTCGGAGCGCCGTGGTGCGGCTGGTGTCATCGACTCGAAGCGTGGATGGCCGAACCACCCGTGAAGGCGATCCTCGCGCGGCACCTCGTCGACTGCAAGATCGACACCGATCGTGACACCGGCGGCAAGGCGATCTTCGAGGCGTACACCCGGGGCGAATCGACGGGCATTCCGTGGTTCGTCTTCCTCGCCGGCGACGGGAGGACCCTCGCGAGCAGCGACGGCCCGGACGGCAACGTCGGATTCCCGTCGACCGACGGGGAGATCGGCGCGTTCACCACGGCGCTGAAGAAGGCCGACCCGACCTTCACCGACGCGGAGATCGACACGCTTTCGAAGTCCCTCGTCGCGAATCGCAAGGCGCGGGAGGCGAAGGCCAAGGCAGCCCGCGAAGCCCGCGCCGCCGAGGAACCGATCAAGAAGGAAGGCCCCTGACCATGCCGACCATGCTGCCCACGCTCGCCGCCGTCGGCCTTGCGCTTGCGGCCACCACGCCCTCGACCACCCCGCCGCCTTCCAAGCCGACCTTCAAGGTGTTTCTGCTCGCGGGCCAGAGCAACATGGAGGGACAGGCGGTCGTCGCCCTCGATCACCCCGAGCACTACAACGGTGGTCGTGGCAACCTCGTGAACACGATGAAGGACCCGAAGCTCGCGACGCGGATGTCGCACCTTCGTGACTCCAAGCGTGACTCCAAGCGTGACTCGAAAGGCGACGCCGATGGCGACTGGACGGTCCGCGACGACGCCTTCTGCTGGTACCGGACCGATCGGGGCGAGCTCAAGGCAGGACCACTCTCGATCGGATTCGCGGGCTATCCCGGCCGCGAACACTTCGGACCGGAACTCCAGATCGGGCACCTGCTCGCCGACGCCTTCGCGGAGCCCGTGCTCCTGATCAAGACCGCCTGGGGCGGGAAGAACCTCCACGTCGACTTCCGACCGCCCTCCGCCGGCGGAACCGTCGGCCCGTACTACACGCGGATGCTCGAGGAGTACGCCGAAGGCGTCCGCGACGCGCGGCGTCGCTTCCCCGCACTCCGGAGCCTGCAGCCGGAACTCGCCGGCTTCATCTGGTTTCAGGGCTGGAACGACATGTACGTCGACGGCGGGATCGACGCCTACCCGGACAACCTGGTCCACCTCGCCGCCGATCTCCGCGAGCACTTCGACGATCCCGACCTGCCGATCGTGGTGGGCGAGACCGGCAACGCGGGGAACGATCGGTTTCGCGCGCAGCAGCGGCTCGGGACCGAACGCATTCCAGCACCCTCGGCGTTCGTGCCGACGCGATCGTTTCTCCGCGACCCCGACGCCTCCCCCAATCAGGGCCACGGCCACCACTGGTTCGGCAACGCCGAGAGCTACTTCCTGATCGGCGACGGACTTGGCAAGGCGACGGTTCGACTGATCGATCCCACCACCAACAAGCGCGACCCCGAGACCTCGAACCGGAACTGACCAGGCATGTCCTCCGCGCCCGATCCCATCGAACATCTGAAGTCGCTTCCCGATCGGGCCGCCCGGTACGCATGGCTGGATGGTCTCGATCGCACCGAGCGAAACGGCGTCCTCAACCGGCTCACCGAGGACGATCGGCGCCGCTACCGCCAGCACGCCGACGCGAAGCTCGCCCGGGAGAAGCGGTCGTTGAAATCCGCGGACCGCGAAGCACGGCGGCAGGAGGCGCTCGCCGGACGGGCGACGGACATTCCGGAGATGATCGAAGCGCTCTACACCGTGATGCCGAAACTCACCGAATCGCAGCGTGACTGGGTTGAACGGATCGACCAGTCCGCCGCCGCAAGCAAGCGAGACGGATTCACCTCCCGACAGGCCGAGGTGATCCGCGATCTGTACCGGAAGCAGTTCCGAAAGCGCGGATGAGGTAGGCTCTCGCAGATATTCCCCCGAACACCGACCCTTCCATCAGGAGAAAAGACATGAAGATCCTCGCCCAAACGATCACTACCTTGCTGGTCGCCGCCACCGTGGGATGCGCCACCACGACCTCCCGGACCCTTTCGACCGAGCCGACCCTGACGGTCTACTGCCACGAAGGCGAACTCAGTCGATGCGATCTCGCGGATTCCGGACCGAGCCAGGGTGACCTCACCACCTGGTGGGCGGACGTCCACGCCGATCTTCCCGAGAGCCGAAACCCGGACGATTCACCTCGGATCGGCATCGCCAGCGGATTCAACATCACCACGAGTCCCAAACATGACCTGGGCGACGGCCAGCTGCATGAGTTCCGCGCATCGAACTTCAATCTGAGATGGCTCGATTCCGAGGACCAGATCGTCGTGTGCGGCCTGCACGACTACGCGAACGAGGGCGGCCAGCTGATCAACGCCTGTCGCCGGCCGGTGATCGGCGGCAGCGGTCGCTTCCTCGATCGACCGGGTGTCGCGACCGTGACGCCCGAAGGTGACGACTGGTTCCGCGTCGACGTCTTCCTCCTCGACTGACCGAGGTGATCTCCACACGCGTTGACGCCGTCGTCGGCGCCACCGCACGAAGCTCCGATTCCCCCGAACCGAGAGGATCATCCACATGCCATTCGACCCAACCGGACCCCTGCGGCTCGCCGCCGCCGCCTTCACGCTCGGCGCCGTCTTCCTCGCGAGTGGTTGCTGCGCTCCCGAGCGCACGTACACCATCGACCAGACCGCGCCCACCATGGTCCTCTACAACGCCCCGCCGACGATTCTCCAAAGCAACGAGGAACGCAAGAACGCGGGGGGCAACGCCATCGTCGGCTGGTTCGCCGATCTTGAAACGCTCGACGGGCCCGGCAAGAGGACGATCGGGGTCTGCAACGGCACCATGCAGATCACCAGGCGAAGCGGCCCGGACGGAGAGGTCGAGCATCGAATGACGATGATCGAACTCGACTGGGACGACTCCCCCGATTCCCTCGTCATCGGCGGAGCCCACCCCTATCCCAGCAAGCAGATCGAATCCCGGACCCCGATCTACCGCGCGATCCTCGGCGGAACCGGGCGCTTCGCCGGTGCGATGGGTGAAGTCCTCAGCAGCCCGCTTCCCAGCGGGGCGTATCGGCACAAGATCTGGCTGGTCGACTGAGCCCGGCCGACACTTCCCGAATCGAATTGAAACGAAACGACCCCGAAGGCGACTTCGGGGTCGTTTCACAGCGACGCTTGATTCATGAGCTTCGATCTCGGCGGATCGCGTGTCGAGGCGTCGCCGCACACCACGCCGGTCGATCGAATTTCGGCCATACTCACCTGAAACCGAGTCACCATCGAGACCCCCATGCACACCGCTTCCAATCCCCACCTTCGCATCATGAAGATCCTCGCCACCGTCTCCGCATTCGCCATCTCGATGACCGCGGCGGCCCAGCATCGACTGATCACCCAGGGCAACGACCGGCTCGCCGTCGTCGACGCCGGTGGTGACATCGAGTGGGAGATGCCCTGGCGCGGCATCCACGACATCCACGTGTTGCCCGACGGTCACATCATGGTGCAGCGCGGTGCGTCCGAGGTCGTCGAGATCGACCCCGATACGAAGCAAGTCGTCTGGTCGTACGACAGTCGGCTGCAGAACGGGAATGCGGGCAAGGCCGTCGAGGTCCACGCGTTCCAGCCCCTGCCCCCGAAGTCGGTGGTCAATCCGACCGACGACTGGCGACTGATGATCGCGGAGAGCGGAACGGCCCGGATCATCGAGGTCGACCGGTCCGGCGTCATGCTGGCCATCACGCCGATGACCGTCGAGAAGCCGCACCCGCACATGGACACCAGACTGGTCCGCAAGATCGCGAAGGACCGCTACCTGGTCTGTCATGAAGGCGACGGCGCCGTTCGGGAGTACGCGCAAGGAACCGGCCAGGTGGTCTGGGACTACGACGTCCCGATGAAGGTGGGTGAAGGCCCCGACGAAGCCCGGGACGGTCAAGGTGCGGAAGCCTCCGGGAACAAGTGCTTCGGCGCCATCCGACTTCCCGATGGCGACACGTTGATCGCGACGGGCAACGGGCACAGCGTGATCAAGGTCGACCCCGCGAAGAAGATCGTCTGGAGCGTGACCCGGAACGAACTGCCGAACATCCGACTCGCCTGGGTGACCACCCTGGAACTGCTCCCGAACGGAAACTACGTCATCGGGAACTGTCACGCGGGACCGGGCCAGCCGCTGCTCGTCGAACTCGAACCAAAGGCCAAGAAGGTCGTCTGGACCTTCGACCAGTTCGACCGCTTCGGCAACAGCGTCCCGAATTCACAGATCCTCGACACCCCCGGCGCGATTCGTTAGCGGCCCTCGGGGCGTCACCGAGACCCGGGCTCGCATCGCATGGGGCCCGAAACGCCGATTCAAGCCGCTTTTTTCTCCGGGACGGCGTCCGTGACCGGCGGCGAGTCGACCGTGGGCATCGATTCCAGAAGAAATCGCGACGCGTTGTCGGGCTTCGCTTCCAGCAGTGGAAGCCAGGACGTATCGCCGTCGACGAAGACCTTGATCCACGCCAACGCGAATCGGCCGACGTCTCCGCCGGCGTACTTGGGATTCATCGCGAGGTTGTGTCCCGTGCCCCGGACTTCATAGAGGAGTTTCGGCGTCTCGTCGTCGAGTCGTTCGAAGTGCGGCAGCGCGTGCTTTCGAACCGGCGCGGGCCCGTCGTTCTCGGCCCCGAGAAAGAAGACCGGAACCGCGTGCGTGACGTGGGGCCGCGGCTTCCAGGGGCACAACGCCAGCACCGCCTTGATCGACGGATCGAGGGTCGCGGCGACCTGCGCCCCGCCGCCGCCCATCGACCAGCCGCCCACCGCGATGCGGTCGGGATCGATCCGGCCGAACAGCGGTGAGTCGGGCCGCTCGTTCTCCGCCCGCAGCGTGACCATGCCGTCCACCAGCGCCGCCCCACGAGCTTCGGGGTTGTCGCTGAGACCATTGGTCCCGATCGTCATCACGGCGTATCCGTGCGACGCCAGAAACGGGCCCCATCGCGACATGCTTCGCTCTGGCCCCATGAACCCGGGGACGAGCACCACGCCGGCCGACTGCGCGGGAGGTTCCGGCGTCGACTCCCCGTCGGCCGCGACCTTCCTCACCGGATGGTAGATCGTCGCACCGCGATATCCCGGCCCGTTCCGAAGCCCGTCGCGCTCGCGCACCCGTTCGACGTCGAAGGGGCCGACGGCCCTCGCCGCGTCGATCCGCGCCGCCAGCGCCGGCGGGACGACGGGCTCGTCGTCCCCGAACGCGACGGCGGTCGGGAGGGATGCGAAGATCAGGACGGAAAGCAGGATGCGAAGCGATGCCATGTTGCTGGAGCTCCAGTTCGTTGATTGCAGTCTAGGCGTTCGAGGTCCTCGGACCAGATGGAAACCTTCGTTTCGAACGACCGTTTGAGCGTTTCGATCGTTTACGAGAATGCCCGAATCAGGTTCGATACACCCCGAAATCGCGTTCGCGAGTCGCTAGTATTTTCGCTGTCGTTTCGCGTCGAGTGGGCTTCTCTTCACCCCCCCGATGCGACCTCGAGCCACCTCCCGCGAACGATACGAAACTCGGAATCGAACCATGCTCAGAATCAACGATCTCCCAGCCGTGCTCGCCACCGCCGCCTTCGCGACCCTCGTCGGTTGCAGCACCACCCCCGCCCCCACCTCGAACGATGACCATCACGACCACGCACACGGCCATGGCCACGATCACGTGCACGCCCCCGTCGAGAATCCCACCACCCCCATCGACGACGAACGATCCGCCAAGACCGCCTCGTTCCTGAAGTCCTATGCCACCGGCGACTTCGGACCCGCCGCCGCGTTCTTCGCGGAGGACGCCCGCTTCCATCCCAACTCCAAGGCCGCCGCGGACAGCTTCGGACTCACCGAGTGGTACGACTTCGTCAAGATGCACCACGAGGGCTTCCGCGACATCACGGTGGAGCCGATGTTCATCCAGACCAGCGAATACTCGAATGGCGAGATCTGGACCCATGCCTGGGTGGACTGGCGCGGGATCAACCTCGGCACCGAAGAACCCTTCCAGGCCATGGTGCACCTGGCGTACCAGTGGGACGGCGATCGCGTGACCGACGAGTTCCAGTACTTCGACGCCGGCAAGTTCGAAGCGGAGATGGAGACCGCCCTCGGCGATCGATTCGCCGCCGACGCCCCGTCGCCCTGGGAATGGGTGACCGGCATCTGGCGGGCCAGCGGTGGTGACATGCCCGACGCCATGGTCAACTGGACCACGCCCCTGCCCGGCGTCGACATGGTGATGGGCGAGTGGATCAACGCCGATGGCGTCCGCAGCATCCAGATGGTCGGATGGAACCCGCACACCGGCCACCTCACGTCGGCCGAATACGGATCGGACGGCGCGAGCTTCGCCTTCGAATGCCAGGAATTCCCCCACAGCCGCGCGATGCACGGGACGTACCGGATGCGGGCCGCCGACGGGACCGAGGGCACGGGCGTCGTCGAGATCGTCCGGGAACGGGACGACCTCATGATCGCGACCATGATCAACGAAGCAGGCGAAGAAGTGGTTCGAACCTACGAGCCCGCCGCGGCGGACGACGAGATGCGGGCGAGCCTGGGCATGACCGCGACGACCTCCGACGCGAAGTCCGAGATGGTCCGGCAGATCCACCGTAACTACGAAGCGGGGAACCTCGACGCGCTCGGGCCCGCCTTCGCGGACGACTGCGTCTTCAAGTGGGGCGATCACACCGCGCCCGCCGACAAGGCGACCTGGCGTGCGGGTCTCGGCGTCCACCACGATACCTTCCAGGACATCCGAGTCGACAATCTCTACGTGCAGACCGGCGACTACTCCGACGGCAACACCTGGACCACCTCGTGGCTCGAGTGGAACGGCGTG
>NYSY01000004.1 GCA_002683215.1 Planctomycetaceae bacterium | reverse complement strand
GCGATACCGGGAGAGGAAGGCCTCCAGCCCTTCGGAGTGCGTCAGGTTCAGGCCGCCGACGCCGGCCATCAGGAGCTTGCGACCGAAGCTCGGCATCCGGTCGTAGACGGTGACGAGGCACCCCGCCTCGGCCAGCGTCTCAGCCGCCATCAGCCCCGCAGGGCCACCACCGATCACCGCGCATGAGTTGGGGACGCTCAAATGGACATTCCAGGTCTTGTGATGGAAACCGGCTCGGCCGAATCGACTGCATCTTACCTCGGGCGTCGGGCCGCCTCACCGACCCGCGCCCACGGCGGTCATCCCGACAGGCGGCATCGCGCGAAGCCGGCGAATCGGCCAGGACCGTTTTGCGAGCGGCCCACCGCGCACAACAGACCCCGGAGTCCCGGTGACGCTGGGGTGATGCGAACAGCGGAAAATCAAAGCGTCTCTGGACACTTGTGTCGTGGCCAAGACATCGAGAGGAGTCGCCTCGCGTTTCCAGCAGCTTCAGAGACGTCGGGGCATGCGTNTCGAAGTCGGTGCCGCCAGATCTTGAGGTTCGTTCTTGCACGGTTCCCGTTGAGACCGTCGGCGCCGGCGGCTGGCTGCGCGCCGCCGCCGCGAGTGTGGTTACACAGGCGTGACCTGAAGCGAGAGGCGATATCCTCGGCTCGGATCGTGCGAGCACCGGCGTCCTCACTGCGCACTGGAGAACCAACCGTGATCACCATACTCGCATGCGCCCTCCAGCCAAGCCGGACCGTGCGCCGGGTCCTGCTCTTCACCCTTCTGTTCGTCGATGCGGGCGGAATCGGCTCGATGGTCGCGGCGCAGACTCCGGCCGGGCGCGGCGCGGAGGTCCAGAGACCTCAACCGGTCAGCACGTTCGTTCGGCGGATTCACCAGGACCGGCGCGGACATTACTGGTTCGGCACGAACGGCGATGGCATTCTGCGCTGGGACGGGTCGAAGCTCGAGAGCTTCTCGATCAAGGAGGGCTTCGGCGGCGACGCGGTCCGAGGGATCGTCGAGGACGAGAAGGGCCACCTCTGGTTCGGCACCGAACGCGGACTCACGCGATACGACGGCTCCTCGTTCGTGAACTTCACGAAAGCCGACGGCCTGGCGGGCGACGACGTCTGGGCCCTGTTGATCGACCGCAAGGGAATCACCTGGATCGGAACGACGGAGGGCGTGAGTCGATTCGACGGGAAGGCGTTCACCACGTTCCATCTTCCCGAGTCGCCGCCCGACCCGACACGCGGCGTGACGGGCCCACGAATGGTGCACTGCATCATGGAGGACCGTCGTNGTCGCCTCTGGTTCGCCACCAGCGGCGGCGCGTATGTGTTCGACGAGGGAACGCTGAGGAACATCTCGGAAGCGGATGGGCTCTGCAACGACGTCGTGAACTGCATCCTCGAGGCGAAGGATGGAAGCATCTGGTTCGCGACGCATCACAACGGCGTCTGCCGGTTCGATGGCACCACGTTCACGCACTTCGGCATGGACGAGGGCGTCAAGGGCACCGAGGCCTGGGACCTGTTCGAGGACGGCCGCGGCAACATCTGGTTCCCGATCGAGAATGCGGGCGTGTACCGATACGACGGAACGTCGTTCGATCTTCTCGACGAGACGAAGGGGCTGACCAGCAACGCCATTCAGTGCACGTTCGAGGATGACGATGGCCGGATCTGGCTGGGCGGCCATCGAGGGCTCTTTCGCTGCGACGGCGACCGGGTCGTCCCCGTCGGTCGAAACGGTCCGTTGCCTTGACGTGAACGGAGGCGCCGCCGCCGACCCATGAACCGCCCCGGCCGCCCCGCTGCTCAGCAGCCGCCCCAGGGAACCAGAATCAGTGCCAGATCGCTGGATCCGACCATCCAAGAACGACGGCCACCTGGTCACCTTCATTCACGATGACGGTCATCGCATCCCCGGCGAGGCTGGTGCACTCGTCGCCAGATTCTTCAGGGAACAGGACGCATCGGTTCTCTCCGATCGAACGGAGAACGCCGTGGAGACTCAGTCCCACCCCCGACCGATGGACTGACCAGGGACCGGAGCCATGAGCCCGATGCCGATCGGGACCGAGAAGTCCGGCATGGCTATGCTGAGGGGATGTTCGATCCGGAGCGGCCCGGACGAAGGGAGCAAACCAATGTCCGAGCATTCCGCGGTGATTCGATGGCGTCGAACCGAAGACGGCTTCGACTACGCAACGTACAGTCGAGAGCACACCTGGACATTCGATGGGGGCGAGTCGGTCAAGGCCTCGTCGGCACCGATCTTCAAGGGCGACCCCTCCTGCGTGGATCCCGAGGAGGCGTTCGTCGCGTCGCTTTCGTCCTGCCACATGCTGACGTTCCTCGGACTGTGCACGAAGCGGAAGATCGTCGTGGACTCCTACGTGGACACCGCGATCGGCAGCATGCAGAGGACGAACGAGGGTGGGATGGCAATCACGAGGGTCGTGCTGAGACCGCGGATCGAGTTCGGGGGCGACGGGGCACCGGACGACGGCGTACTCGCAGAATTGCATCGCGATGCGCACAAGTACTGCTTCATCGCCAATTCCGTGCTGACGGAGGTCGTGGTCGAATCACCCGAGGACGAGATCGTCCGGAGCGAGGACTGAAGGGCACCCCGTTTCTTCCTACAGTCGTCGGCCGGATCGGATCCGGCGGAGGCGACCGAGAAGGCTCAGTCCCACCACCACAAGAGAAACTGACGGGGAGCGAGTTGCATCACGCCGAGGCCCAGGGCGAATGAAAGANCAAGCAGCCCCAGTGGAAGAGCCCATGGTTCCAGCGACGGACCCCGAGGCAGATCAGGAAGGCGATCGGCCCACCGAACAGCACGAAGAGCAACTGCCAGGTGAACCAGAAACTGGCGATATCGACGTGCAGGATCAAACCCTGGGTTCCCCCGGTCGGGGGCCAACCCTGAAGACTCCACCACGTGTGCAGAGCGAGCGAGTAGTACAAGCCGATCATGAAGAGGGCTGGCATGCAACAGAGCAGCATCCCGCGGAGCGAAGGAATCGAGCGAAGCAATACGACGCCGAAGAAGCAGCTCAGAAGCCCCGGCCCCCCGAAAATAAGTACCAGTATCAGAGGGGACCCGTCGTTGGCGTAGAGACAGCGGATCAGGATCGCCGCCAGCACGGCGGCCAGGCCACCGCCGACCTGGAGGAGACGCTTCCTTTGCTCATCGAGTCGATCGGTCGCATAGGTGGCCGGTTCCTCCGGATCGAAATGGCGACCACATTCCGGGCAGGCCCCGGCGTCGAGACCATTCACCTGATATTGGCATTCTCTGCAGTGCATGTTGCCGATGGTAGCCCGAGCGGCGAGCCGCCCCGTTCCTCAGCAGCCGCCCCAGGCGACCAGAATCAGTGCCAGATCGCTGGAGCCGACCACGCCCGAGCCGTCGAGATCCTCGACGCATGCGTCACACACGCCCCAGGCACCAAGGACCGCAGCCAGATCCGCGGCATCGACCACACCGTCACCATCGATGTCGCCAATGCACTCGCACTCGTCGGGGGCACCGTTGCCGTTGGCGTCATGGCTGTCACCCGAGTCGATGTCGCATGAATCCGGCACGTCGTTCTCGTTGCAGTCGGCGTACCCGAGGCCAGGGTCGGAGACGGCCCGCACCACGTAGTTCCCGGGAAACGAAGCCTCGATCAGTGCGAACTCGACCGCGTCGGCGGAGAGATCATTCGGGTCGATCGGAGTGCTGCGCCCGACGATCCAGCTGACCCCGAAGTAGTGCGGTGGAGCGAAGTCGATCATCAGGGCGGAGGAGCTGGGTTCCTGCATCACCCCACCGACGAAGAACGAGACGCCGTCGGGACCGAGGTCCACGTCCGGCACGTCGAACCGGACGAACTGGTAGCCCATCGNTTCGTCGATCTGGACGGGCAGCGAGGAGAGCACCTGCGCGTCGGTNGGGTCGCCGTCGCCGTCGGGGTCGGACCAGACGTGNAGCGTCATGTTCCGGCCGACCGCCAACTCGCTCACCTGCATGTCCACATGGGTGATCAGGCCCGCGCCGTCGGTCACGGTGAANTTCTGNAGCCATCCGGTGTAGGCACCGTCGGAATAGGTGGTCGAATANCCGTTCCATCCGTCCCAACGATCGTCGTCCCATTGATAGGACGCCGAAACCGCCAACTGGCATTCGTCCGGGATGCCGTCCCCCTGGCAATCGACGCTCGTNCCGGANANCACATCGCACTCGTCGGGAATGAAGTTGCCGTTGCAATCGGCGCTNGTGCCNTCGAGGACGTCCNNNGCGTCCGGGGTNCCGGTNCNGTTGCANTCCGGCCAGGCCGCATCGAGCAGCTGCTCGGCCGGCAGGAATCCGCGGCTGATCCGCAGTTCGTCGATCGAACCGCGCAGGAACTGATTGTTCGTGCCGCCCGCATTCTGGTGACCACCAACGCGAAGTGGACCGGAATTGAGCACCGGCAGCAAAAGACTGAACCCCGGCTTGTCGAGGGCCACCGTCTCGAACGACCCATCGACCCCGAAACGCAGTGCGTTGTCCTCCAGGCTGTACGCGACGCTGACGAAGTGCCAGTCGAAGTCCGCGATCTCGAGCGTGCTGAGGATCGTGGTCGAGACCTCACCATCCCCATAGAGGAAGGCGAGCTCGCGTCCCGACGTCCCGGCCGATCCTGCCTGGACCAGGAACCCATAGTCCAGTTCGACATCCGGGGAGGGAAGCGGCTTCTTCATGCAGAGCCACTGCCTTTGGTTCGGGCTGCTGGCATCGCTGACCTGGTCGAGTTTCACCCAGGCCTCGATGGAGAAGCTCTGATGGCCGAAGCTCAGCTGTCCGGTCGGATCCGCCACGGTGAAGAAACCGCCGTTTGAAGTGCCGAGCCACCCCAGGTCCAGTGACCGGTCGTTGACGAAATCGTTCTGCGGCAACGGATCGAGGGGAACATTCGCATCCCGGAACGGCAGATCGTTCAAGGTTCCGTTCAAACCAAGGGGGCCAGAGTCAAGCACGATCGTGCCCCCCCTCGATTCGAAGCGCCAATGGCCTTCACCGAGGGCAGCCGATCCACCGCCAAGGATCGCCAGGACCAGGACGGTGCCGATCTGCCATTCACGTATCGCCTTCATCGTCCATGCCTTCGAAAGGAATTCCGGAATCGCCTTGCTACTAGTGCAGAAACACCATCCAGCATGCTACGCGGATCCACAATCGAGTCAATACCTTCTCGCCTTTGTTGCAGGATGATCCGGTCGAGCCGGATCGAACTCGCGGCGTGACCGGTCATATACGAACGCGAGGTGCCTGGGCGTCAGGTTTGATAACCCCATGACGCCATCGGCTCTAACGCAAGCAAGGGGTCTCGATCCATGCGTAATTGACCGCCCGTCTCTCGAAACATCATCGCGCGGTGCCCGGCGAGGAGGCGTGATCGACGGTGACCGTCCCGATGAATCGATATTATGAGGCGATGGACGAGATCGCCATTGACGGCCCACGCCACGACATGGGAAGAGAATGCGAACCGATCCTGCGTTCCCTCCCCGACTGGTTCGGCATCGAGGACTCGATCGTCGATTACGTCGGAGACATCGGTCGCATGCCGACCTTCGTAGCGATCGATCGGGACGCGATCGTCGGATTCATCACCCTCAACCGGCACTCGAGCACGCGGCGGAGATGCACGTGCTCGGACTGCTCCCCGCGTACCACCGCCAGGGCCTCGGAAGGCGATTGGTGGACGGGTGCGAACGATGGCTGGCCTCGGAGGGAGTGGAGTACGTGCAGGTCAAGACGATCGCGCCGTCGAAGGACTGCAAGCCCTATGCGCAGACCCGGGCGTTCTATCTCTCGATGGGATACCGGATGCTCGAGGAGTTTCCGAAGCTCTGGGATCCCAGCAATCCGTGCGTCATCCTCCTGAAGTACCTCGGACTGCCCCGCTAGCAGAGGCCCTCAGCTTCTTCCTATCGACCGACATCGAGACGTCGAACTCCTGAAGGACCCGCGAATGCCGACCATCACCCCTGAAAACGACGAGCGCATGCGCATCATGACCGTCGCCTCGGTCTGACCCCACTACGTCAACAAGGTCGAGAGAAAGGGATGGACCCGGGCCGAACTTAAAAAAGTGGCCGAGTGGTTGACCGGCTTCGTGGAGGCTCGCGTCCAGGAGTTCGTCGACGAACCCGCCAAGGGGCGGAAGATGGAGAAGATCCTCCGATCGGCCTGAGTCATCTCCCTGGATGACAGGACGACCGCCCCTGCTCGCAGACCGTTCATTCCGAAGTCGCGGGTGCGATCGCCTCCTCGGTCGGGAAGGTCCCCGGCCACCAGTCGTCGATCATCGCCTGCATCCGGACCACCCGCTCTGGATGCGCCCCCGCGAGATCCCGGAGCTCCCCGGGATCCTCCGCCAGGTGGAAGAGCTCGATCCGATCCCCGGGCACGACCGCCGGGTTTGGAACGATCAACTTCCAGCCCTCGCTCACGCACCAGCGATGGGTGAGGTTTGCCGCCGGTTCATGCAGGTCGATCGCGTTGTGAAGATGAACTTCG
>NYSY01000038.1 GCA_002683215.1 Planctomycetaceae bacterium | reverse complement strand
GCTGTCGCCGGTCACCGAGAGGGTTCGCGAGCCGGCGAGCTGGACCTGCCCGCCATCGGTCATGTCCAACCCGTCGAGGACCGTGAGCCCGTCGGCCGAGGTTCCGCTGAGATCCACGAGGCCGCCGACCGACATCGTCCCATCCACCTGGGCGATCGCGGTCTCCTCGAGCAGCATCTGCCCGTCGCCCGCGACCGTCAGGTCGCCGGCGAAGAATGCACCGGAGTTTCCAGACGCGGTGAGGGAGCCACGGATCGTCGAGTCGTCGACGGCCGAGTTTCCGAAGATCAGGTTGTAGGTCGCGAGCCGGTCACCCGAGAGGGTGACGACTCCGTCGATGGCGCCGGCGTTGTCGAACTGCAGGTTGGCACCGTTGGTCGCGTCGGCGGTGATGTCGATCGTGGAACCGCTCGCCAGTCCGACCTCGCCTTCGCCGAGGAGGCGGGCGCTGGACTCGAGGAGGAGCGTTCCACCCGTCATCAGGAGGCTGTCGGTGTCCGTCACGACTCCGGTCGTGAGACCGTCGCCGTCGATCCGGAAGGTCCCGCCGCCGCTGACCGTGGTGTTCCCGGTGTAGCTGGCGACACCGCCGTAGTTGAAGATTCCGTCGGTCACGGTGAGCGAGAGCTTGCCGGCGTTCCCGGCCGCGGTCACGTCGGTGATCGCACCCATGTACAGCCCGGTCTCGGGGTCGTCGATGCTGCCACCCCCCTTGACGGAAAGCGTGATGTCGTCGTTGCCGGTCGCGGTGATGGCCCCCACGGTGTCGGAACCGATCAGCTGGTCGAAGGCAATCGTGCCACCGCCGGTCCCGCTGTCGAGCGTGACGCTCGCGTTATCGCCCAGCTGCAGCGAAGTGTTTCCGTTTCCGCCGGCGCCGCCGCCCTCGAAGGTCACCGCGGAATCGTTATTGACGTTGACCGTCCCCGTGAATTCGCGAAGAAACCCCCCCGCGAACTTCACGGTGTCGTTCTCGCCGTCAGTGGTGATGTCGATCGTGAGATCGTCCTCGCCCGCGGCGTTCGCGAACCCACCGCCGGTATCGACGGCGACGGTTCCGAAGTTGACGTTCGCGCCGTTGGTGGCGTTCTGGGTCGTGTCGATCGTGAAGTCACCGTCCAGGGTGGTGGTGGCGAGCCAGTCCACGGTGCCGCCATCGCTGACCAGCAGCGTGAACGGCCCCGGCAGTTCGGTAGAGCCCCCGAGCTGGAACGTGCCGAGTCCCAGCACCGTCAGATTCGCGCCGGACTCGAAGATGGTCGTCCCACGGAACGTGATCTTGGAATCGGCATCCACGACGTTCGCCGTGAAGTTCTGGCCCAGCGTGACCTCGCCACCGAACCCGGCCTCGCCCTCTCCGCTCACGGTGAGGGTGGCGGCATCGACGAAGGACGCATCACCATCGACCGTGAATGTGGAATCCGCGTCGAGGAAGTTGATCGTGTGGTCACCTTCCGCGATGAAGTCGTTGAAGGTCACCACCGCCGCGTTGTTCAGATCGAATCCGTATCCGGCGGCGATGGTCGTGACACCATTGAAGTCCACGGTCGCGGCGTCGAAGGTCGCGATGTCGGCCAACGGATCGATTCCGTTCTGGAAGTTCACGTCGTTGAAGGTGAAGACGTCGTCGGCGACGGTTCCGCTGAGGCCCGCGAAGGTCTGGGCTCCGGTGGCGTTGAAGACGCCGTTGAAGTTGAAACCACCATCATTCGCGTTCCAGACCGTGCCCTCGCCGGAGGTCGTCTCGCCGTTGACGGCGACGAAGCCGCCTTCCACGAGGATCGTCCCGCCGTTGGTCGTGGTGAAGGCCCCGTCGATCTGGACCAGACCGCCGCCGGTGAGATCGAAGGTCAGGCTGCCGTCGGCGATCACGTCGATCTCGAAGGTGAAGCTGCCGTTGTCGTTGGGATCGATGATCGCGGTGTCGGCGAAGGTGAAGGAGCCATCACCATTGAAGATGACGTCGCCATCGAAGGTGTTGCTCAGGCCGCCGATCCCGGTGATGTCGTTCGCGACGTTGATCGGATCCGTCCCGAAGATCGAGAGGATGTCGATGGTGTTTCCACCGAAATCGTCGCCGGGATAGACCCCGCCCCAACTCGCCGGGGTATCGAAGTTCGAATTCCCGCCCAGGGCGCCGTCATAGGAGTCCTGCCCCGCGGCGGTGAGCGTCAGGCTCCCGATCGCGGCAAGCACCGCGGCGGCTCGGAGTCCTGGAAAACGGGTCTCGCCTCGGTTGGAGGTGATTCCGGNGGATTCGATCGTCTGGACGCTGGACGGCATGCTGGCATTCCCGAAGGGGGTCTGAAACGACGAGATCTTTCGCTCGAACGACGCGGTGCCTCCTACGAAAAGAGGCCTCCGCGGTGGTACATCGGCCACTCGAAGGGCGAACCCGCACTGTTCTCGCCAAATCCGGCCCTATTCCCGGGCGTACCGGGACCACCCGCAGAACCCGACGATCCGGTGATCCGCCTTGAACGGGAGGTGCGCATGTATTGCGCGTTAGAGGCCGTCACACCGCTGAAAACGGTGTTCCGTCGGCGGAATGGCCCTCAAAGTCGGCGCTCGGACACCGGCCGGGGACCCGGAGAGGCCTCCGAACTCCCCTCACTTCACCTGGGACATCGGAATCGGGGTCCGGTTGCGGGCGGAGAGCAGGGCCGCTTCGAGCACCCGCTGGGTCTCGTACGCGTCGGCGAAGTCGGGCATCGGGACTTCGGGCTCGCCCCCGGCGAGGATCCGATCGATGTCCGCCNCCTGCGAGACGAATCCGTGCTCGTAGCCCAGCCCGTGGGCGGCGGGCCAGTAGGCATGCACATAAGGATGGGCATCGGCGTCGGTGCACATGATCCGGCTCCAGCCGCGAAGCCCCGATTCCAGGGTGTGATCCCACCACTGCAGCTCGTTCATCCGCTCGAAGTCGAACTTGAAGCTCCCGAGCTCCCCGTTGATCTCGATGGTGTTTCGGTTGAGGTTGCCGGTGGCCACCCGGGTGGCCTCGAACGAGCCGATCGCCCCGGCCTTGAAGCGGGCGAGGAAAAGCACCGCGTCGTCCACGGTCGACCGACCGGTTCGTCGCTTCCCGCCCTTCGCGGAACCGCCACCCTTGATCGTCGCCTGCGCCTCGTCGGCGATCTCCCGCCGCTTCACGAACGTCTCCTCGACCGAGCCGACCACTTCGGAGACTTCGTCCCCGGTGAGGAATCGAGCGAGGTCGATGATGTGGGCATTCAGATCGCCGTGGGCCCCGGAACCCGCCTTCTTCGCATCGAACCGCCAGGCCATCGGCGTGTCGGGATGGCCCCAGTCCTGAAGGTAGGACGCCCGGACGTGGAAGATACGACCGATGCGTCCCGATTGGACCAATCGATGGGCATAGGCCAGGGCCGGCACGCGACGGTAGTTGAACCACACGAAGCTGCGGAGGTCGCGACGCGCGGCCTTCTTCGCCGCGTCGCGCATCGCCCGAGCCTCGTCGAGCGTTCCCGCCAGAGGCTTCTCGCAGGCGACGTGCTTGCCGGCTTCGAACGCCGCGATCGACATCTCCGCATGGAGGTGGTTCGGCGTGCAGACGTCGACCAGATCGATGTCGTCGCTCGCGACGAGGGAACGCCAGTCCGCGGTGCTCGAGTTCCAGCCCCACTGCGCCGCGAAGTCCCGGGACTGACCTTCGCGGGTCCCGCTCGCGGCCTGCATCACCAGCGGACGAGGCAGATCGAAGAACGTACCGGCCGAACGCCAGGCGTTGGCGTGCGCTCGTCCCATGAAACCGGTCCCCACGAGGCCCACCCGGAGATCGCTGCGATCGGTCTTCGGCGTGCGGCGACGGGTCGTCTTGCTGGTCTTCTTGCGGCTCGGCATTTCGTCGTTCCTCCTGGGAATCCGATGGGTGCGTTGGTCCGAGTATCCTAATCCCCACGCGCTCGCACGACGGCGGGCGCGATCCAAGGACCATCACATGACCCACCCACGCTCCGACCACGGCACCGATCCCGAGACGCTCGCCCGGCGGATCGACCAACTCCGGCAGGAACTCGAATCGGAACGCCGACGCCGGGGACGACTCGAGCGAGCCGGCGCGATCGCCTGCCTGCTCGTGATCGGCGTCGGCGGAATCGCGGCCACCGCGTTCCGCCCCGTGGCCGACGTCGTTCGAACCCGCCGGCTCGAGATCGTCGATGATTCGAACCGGATCGTGATGCTCGCCTCCGCGGCCGAGCACGGTGGCCGGATCGACCTCTGGGACGACGCCGGCATCAATTCGGCCCGCCTCGGTGGGAACGGAACCGGCGGCGATCTCGCCCTCTGGAACCGCGATGGCCGACAGGTGATGGCCGCCTACGCCGACGGCCCGGCAGGCCGACTCGAGATCAACGCCCGAGGCGGCGGAATCGGCGTCGCGCTCGCTGCCGATGCCCGTGGTGGAACCATCACGGTCGCGGATGGCAACGCGGAGACCGTGGGCGAGATCCGATGCGGTCCCGAAGGCGGCGAATTCGTCGCGATGCTCGACGGCCGGGATGCGGGCGTGCTTTCGGCTCGGCGTGACGGCGGACGCGTGATCCTGCAGGACGGTGAAGGGCGAGCGTCCGCCAGGATGCTCGGCACGGGACGTCTCGATCTGATCCGTGGTCGACAGACGCAGGTTTCAATGCTCGCGACCTCGAACGGCGGCGGGCTTCGGCTGTCGACCGTGGACGGAAAGGTCCGCCTGACCGGTGACGCCGCGGAGACCGGCGGCCTGCTTCAGGCCCACGACCGGGACGACGTGCCGGTCATCGCCATGGGATCCGGCACGGGTGGCAGTGGCATCCGGATTCGAAACGGGGATGCGGTCACCGTCGCGGCGATCGGCGTGGATGCGGAAGGAAAAGGCGCCGTCGAGATCTCCGACGAGGACGGCGATCGCTGCGGCTCGCTGATCGTGACCGGCACCGGGGGAAGTCTCGCCCTGTCGGACGAGGAGGGCCGACCTCATGTCGAGGTCGGCGGCGACGCCGATGGCGGACTGGTCCGGGTCTACGACAAGCGACAACAGGTCGTCGCCACCATGGAGGGCCGCGGCGAGGGCGGACGCGTCGCGGTGGGCATCGAGTCGAAGTCCATCGGTGCATCGCTCGAGGCCCGCGAAGACGGGCCTGCGATCCTCTCCATGTACGGCCCGAGCGGCCGCGCGGTGGCGATCGCGGCGACGGCGACCGGGGGACTGCTCAATCTCCTCGACCTCGGCGGAAACGTCGCGGTCGCCGCCGGCGCCGCGGAGGACGGGCCGGGCGGCGTGGTCGCGGTGCGGAACGAGAAGAACACACAGGTGGTTCGGATCGGCGTGACCGAGCGTGGCGAGGGCGAGATCGAAGTCTACGACGCACCCGGAACCCGGAAGCGAAAGGTGTCCGCACCATGAGGAATCGAAGGACGATCCGAAACCGACCGGGCGTTTTCGCCGTACCGAACCGCAAGGCGCCCGTCCGGCTGACACTGGTGATCGCCCTCCTGCTGGGCGCGACGCTCGCCGCGACGCCGATGGTGGCGGCGACCCCACCGATCCCGACGCCGCCCGCCGAAGCGGAGCCCACCACCCCACCGCCGATTCCGGACGCGCAGGAGTCACCGAGGGCGGTGCTCGAATTCCTGCTGGAAGCCGATTCATCGGTCGGTGCACCGGCGGTCGCCGGTTGTTTCACGCAGGACGCGCTCCCACCCACCGCCGCGGTCCGCGACCGGATCATTCGTGATCTCCGAAACGCCCTCGTCTGGCTTGGATGGAACGATACGGCCTTGAGTTTGCTGCCGAAGGCGGACGACGCGAAGATCCGAACCGTGGTGTTTCCCGCCACCGATTCGATGCCCGCCGAGATGCAGGCGCGGAGTGCCTCCCTCGAGAAGCGCACCGGTGGGAAGTGGCGGGTCGAGATCGTCCGGGGCGAAGACGGCGGCTACCGCTTCGCCAAGGAAGCCGTCGTGGCGTCGGAGCTCGATGCGGTGACCGACGCCATCATCGCATACCGACGCGAACGAGCGGGCACCGCCGAAGCCGAGGAGCCGACCGCCGGCAACCTCGCGGAGTGGGTGAACCTCAACGGGGCGGACTGGCTTCTCGAACGATTCGTCTTCCTCGCGGTCTGGCAGTGGATCGGCCTCGGGCTGGTCATCCTGGTCGGACTCATCGTCGACGCCGTGACCCGATTCCTCACCCGACGGGTTCTTCGCTCCGTGAATCGCCGGATGGCCTCCGGCCCCGACGACGACGCGATCAGAAGAGCGAGCCGGAGCCTCGGAGTGGTGGCGGCGACGCTGATCTGGCTTCTCCTGATCAATGTCCTCGAGCTGCCGATCGCCGGGCTCTCCATCCTGCAACCCGCCGCCCAGTTCGCCTTCGTGCTCGCCCTGTTGTGGGCCGGATGGAGGAGCATCGATCTGGTGGCCGAACTCGTCAGCGCGAAGGTCGCGATCAGCGAGAACAAGCTCGACGACATTCTGGTGCCGATGGTCCGCAAGACCGCCAAGGTCCTGCTGGTGATCTTCGGCCTGCTCAATGTCGCGCCGATTCTCGGCCTCAATCTCGGACCACTGCTCGCCGCGGTCGGAATCGGCTCGTTCGGCTTCGCATTCGCGTTCAAGAACTCGCTCGAAAACCTCTTCGGAAGCGTCACCGTCATTCTCGACCGACCGTTCCACGTCGGCGACTGGGTCGTGATCGACGGCGTCGAAGGAAACGTGGAGACCGTCGGCCTTCGGTCGACGAGGGTGCGCACCTTCTACAACTCGCTGGTCACGATTCCCAATGCGAACCTGATCACCGACAAGGTGGACAACTACGGTGCGCGTCGATATCGACGCTGGTCGACGAAGGTCGGAATCCTCTACGGGACCCCACCCGCCCGCGTCGACGCGTTCTGCGAAGCGATCCGGGAACTCGTCCGCGAGCATCCGTACACCCGCAAGGACTACTACCAGGTCTGGCTGAACGGCTTCGGCGACAGTTCACTCGAGATCCTCGTCTACGTGTTCTGGGAGGCGCCGGACTGGCAGACCGAACTCCGTGAACGGCATCGACTGATGCTGGACATGATCCGCATCGCGGGTGAGCTGGGAATCGACTTCGCGTTCCCGACCCGGACGCTGCAGATCCAGCGGGCGGATCCTCCGATCGAACCGAAGGATCCGGATCTCGATGCCGCGGATCCCAGAAACGCGATGCGGGTTGGCCGGACCGCGGTCCGCGACGTCACCGATGGCGACGAATGGAAATCGACGAAGCCCCCGCCGTACACGTTCCTGTCCGCGAACGACACCGCCCGTCTCGATGCGATGGACGATGCACAGGCGGCGAAGGCCGAGGATCGTCTCGCCGCCCTGAACTCCGCGAAGGACGCGGCCCGCGCGGAGGCCGAGGCGGCGACGGAAGACGGCGAACAGAGCGACCAGGTCGATCAACGGCAGTCCGGGGGCGAATGAGCACGGCCGCGCGTGGACGACCGCTCACGATTCGGGCGGTATCATTCGCCCTCGCGCCCGCGGGCAGGAACTCCACCCGCTCGAACCCGCCAAGGAGTCGAATCACGTGACCAACCAGATCTCGCCCGAAATCGCCGAATTCAAGCTGGTGCACCTCGATGCGGGGGTCGGGACCTTCGCGGTGCCGGGCACGGGTTATCGCATCGCACTCACGGTCCCGGAGGATTTCGACGCACCGACCGGACGTCGGGTCCGCGGACGCGTTCGAGGCCACGCTCTGCGGATGCACCGGACCTCGGCGGGCGGAAACTTCATCGAGCCGCTCGAAGGACGACCGCGGATCGTGCAGGGGACCGTGCTCGCGATCGATCCCGCCGCCGACGAGGTCATCCTCGACCTCGTGGTCCCGTTCCGGATCTCGATGGCCGAAGGCCAGTCTGCGCAGGAGTTCGCGACCGGCGAGATGGTCAACTTCTACATGCATCCCGGCGCGTCGTTCACGCCGGAGCGCGACGCGTCCTGACGCGACCGGGACGAGCCGCATGCTCCTTCTCATCGACAACTACGATTCGTTCACGTTCAATCTCGTGCAACGCTTCGGAGAAATCGATCCGTCGTTGCCGATCCACGTGGTCCGAAACGACCGCATCACGCCGGAAGAGGCGTTGTCCCTCGCCCCGACCCACCTGGTGATCTCCCCCGGACCGTGCACCCCGAAGGAAGCGGGCGTGAGCGCGGCGATCATCGATCGACTCCAGGGCCGCATTCCCATCCTCGGCGTCTGCCTCGGTCACCAGACCATCGGTGATCTCCACGGCATGGTCGTCCGCCGGAACGAGGTTCCGGTGCACGGCAAGACGTCGCTGGTGCACCATGATTCCGAGGGCGTCTTCGCGGGGCTTTCCGATCCCTTTCAGGCGACGCGATACCACTCGCTGGTGGTGGACCGCGACACCGTGCCGCCGGGCTGGAAGGTCTCGGCGTGGCTCGAGGATGGAATGGTCATGGGGCTCCGGCGAACCGGCGACGGTCCGCCCGTGGAAGGCGTGCAGTTCCATCCGGAGAGTTTCCTCACCACCGAGGGACCGAGACTGCTCGCGAACTTCCTCGACCTCGGTTGAGCCCGTGGAACGCCGGCTCAGGCGGCAGTGCCCGCGACGCCGTCCCGCGTGACGAGAAAGAGCTCTCGTGTGATCGGGTACGGAAGTCGTCGGTAGTCCTGGTCGACACGCTTTCGAAGCCGCTCCACGAAGCCCTCGGGGTTCGCCGTCATCGCCACGAACATGTCGCGGGAAGGCATGGCGACGAGGAAGTCCCCGTCGAGCTCCGGCGCAAGTCGCTCGTGCAATCGGCCCAGAAGCACCCGGGCCGCGTCGTATCCATCGTGTTCGCCGAGGATCGCCGCCTTGCCGCCGTCCTGGCTCTCGATCAACTGGATCTGCAGATCGGGGGAGTAGCGTTCGAGGTTGGCGCGCGCGATCTCGTCGAGCTCGTCCATGTTCGTACCCCAGCGGACGACCTGCTCGAGCGTGATCGAGACGGTGACCTGGGGCATGTCGACCACGAACACGATGACCGTCCCGTTGACCCAGGGCACGTGGGCGACCTGGGATCGATCAAGCTGCTGGAAGATCGACTCCGGCTGGATTCGCGGCATGACGCGGGCCTTGGCCAGCTCCCAGGGGATCGGGGTGGATCCGACCTCGTCGCCATCGAAGATCTTCTCGAGGTAGTCCTCGACGATCTCGGTGCCGCGATCCGGGGAACCGAGCACCATGCGGTAGAGATTCTCGAGACCGAGGTGTCGCCCGTCGACCACGAGATCGAACGGTCCGGTGAGCGTCGCCTCATGACCGGGCCAGTGGCGAAGCAGGATCTCAAGAACCTGTTCACCAAACGCTTCGGGTTCCCTCGGCAGTGCAGACATCGGAAGCCTCCTCGTACGGGCCGCCCGGAAGAGCGGCCGCCGCGAATCCTGACCTTGTCCCGCATCGGATGAATGCGAGCCTTTCTGAGGTCCGGTACGCTCGAATATCCTGTTTGGTTTGTTCGCGTCGCCTGCACCCCGGAACACGGGGGTTATCGGATGTCTCCGCGGCGGCCCTTTTCCCCGACCTCCACCCTCCGAGCTTTCCATGAGCGATGAAATCACCACTCCGAAGGACAGACTTCACGCCTGGTGGGATCAGGGACCCATCGTGCCGAGCCGCCCGCTGCTCGTGATCGCGGGCCCCTGCGTGCTCGAGTCCGACGATGTGAACCTCCAGATCGCGAAGCGGATGAAAGTCGCCTGCGACGCCGCCGGCGCGATGCTGGTGTTCAAGGCGAGCTTCGACAAGGCGAACCGCTCGAGCATCCGATCAGATCGGGGCCCGGGGCTCGAACGAGGGCTCCGACAGCTTGAACTGGTGGGTCGTGAACTCGAGGTCCCCCTGCTCACCGACGTCCACGAGGCTGCGCAGGCGTTGCCCGCGTCCGAAGTCGTCGACATCCTCCAGATCCCCGCGTTCCTCTGCCGCCAGACGGATCTCCTCGTCGCGTGCGGCATCACCGGCGGTGCGGTGTCGGTCAAGAAGGGCCAGTTCCTCGCACCGAGCGAGATGCGAAACGTCCTCGAGAAGCTCTCGGAGTCGGGCTGCCGTCGAATGATGGCCACCGAACGTGGCACCTTCTTCGGGTACCACCGCCTGGTGACGGATTTCATCGGCCTGGGCGATCTCCGGGAAATCGCGGCCGACTTCGACGCACCGACCTGCTTCGACGTCACACATTCCACCCAGCTCCCGGGCGGCGAGGGCGAGATGAGCGGCGGACGGCCGGATCGCGGTCCGCTGCTGGCCCGTGCCGCGGTCGCCGCGGGTATCTCCGCCGTGTTCCTCGAGACACACGTCGATCCGTCCTCGGCCCGCAGCGATCGCGCCACCGTCATGCCGATCGACGTCGCAACCGATCTGATCGGCACCCTGACGCGGATTCGACGGGTCCTGGACGCCTGAGCCGATTTCCACGGCCCCAACAAGAACTTTCGTCGTCTCATCGCCGTCCGGCGGTCCAAGCGGCTATCGTGTTCTCAGGCATGAATACGAAGTGTGATAAATGTGATCGACCCGCCGAGGTCCACGAAATCGACGTGGAAGCCGGGCGAGACATCCACCTCTGCCGCGAACACGCGATCGAGGCGGGCTTTCAGGTGCCGCAGTCGGCGCCCGTGACCGAGCTGCTGACCCAGTTCGCGACGACGCCCCCGCCGAACGAGACGCCGACACCCCGTCGTGCCGAGCGTCCGACCGCGTGCGAGAACTGCGGCTCCACCTTCGCCCGATTTCGAAAGACCGGACTGCTCGGTTGCCCGGACTGCTACGAGACCTTCGCCCGACAGCTGGAGTCGATCATCGAGCGGAGCCAGAACGGCGCGAACGCCCATGTCGGTCGGGTTCCCGACCGATCCTCCGAACTGGTCGATCTCCACGCCCTCCGTCGAAGCCTCATCGAGGAACTCGACCGCGCCGTGGCCAGCGAACAGTACGAACGAGCCGCCAACCTCCGCGACCGGCTCAACACGCTCACCGCAGACGAGGTCGGTGGTTGACCGACTCCGGAAAGCATCCCCGACGATGAAGTTGAAGCAGACCGGCCCCTGGATCGAACACTCCGGCCCCGACGCCGACGTGGTCGTCTCGAGTCGAGCGAGACTCGCGCGGAATCTCACGGACCTTCCGTTCGTCAACCAGGCCAGCGACACCCAGCGACGAGAGATCCTCCAGCTGGTGCGAAGCCTTCCGTTCGCCTCCGAACGTGGCGAGGGACTGGTCTGGATCGATCTGCAGCAGTCGACCACCGAGGACCGCCGACTGCTCTTCGAGCGGCACCTCGTATCCCGGCAGTTCATCGAGTCGGTCTCACCACGGGCGGTCGCGATCGCGGACGACGAGCAACTCAGCGTGATGGTGAACGAAGAGGACCACCTCCGGATGCAGGTCCTGCTCCCCGGGCTGGAGCTGGAGGAGGCCTGGCGGCGAGCCGTCGAATTCGACCGACGCCTCGAGAAACACGCGGACATCGCGGTTCATCCGCGTTGGGGATATCTCACGGCGTGCCCGACGAACGTCGGCACCGCGATCCGCTTCTCGGTGATGCTCCACCTCCCCGGGCTCCGGCTCACCAATGAGCTGGAACGACTTCGCCGAGCGTCGAACGACCTCGATCTCGCGGTCCGCGGCTTCTACGGCGAGGGCTCGGACAGCAGCGGGGACTTCTATCAGGTCAGCAACCAGCTCACCCTCGGGGTGTCGGAAACGGATCTGCTGGCGACCTTCGTCGGCGAGGTCGTCCCGCGGATCGTCGCCTACGAGCGCATGGCCCGGGACATCCTGGTCGAGCGCAGCGCGACGCTGCTCGAGGATCGCGTCCATCGAGCGTTTGGGACCCTTCGATCGGCCAGACTGCTCGGAATCGAAGAATCGATGAAGCACCTGAGCCGCGTCCGGCTGGGCATCGCCCTCGGGCTGCTGCCCGACGTGCCCCTGGGCACGGTGCAGCGACTGTTTCTGGAGGTCCAACCCGCCCACCTCCGCCGCATCCGACCCGACAGCACCGACGACACGGCGCTCGAACCGGTGGGCGAGGACCGGATGCTCGACGACGAACGGACCCGAAGACGACGGGCCGCGCTCGTTCGACATGAACTCGGTGACTGATCCTCCCGCCACGTCGCGTCAGGCGGCCGTCAGCCGGCGTAAAGCCGATCACAATCCGCCGCGAATGCGAAATCCTTCGCGGACAACCCGCCTGCGTCGTGCGTGGACAGCGTCAGCGTGACCTTGGCGTAGCGGATCAGGATGTCCGGGTGGTGTTGGACCTCCTCGGCCCGCCCCCCGATCCGGTTCACGAAGTCGATGGAACCGAGGAAATCGCCGAAGGTGAACGTCCGCTGGATCGAATCGCCGCTGAGCGACCATTCGACCCGTTCGACGAGGCCGGCTTCGACTTCCGCTTCCGTGAGTTTTTCGACCATGGTGTTCCCGCTGTCGCCCCGGATCCGGAAAGGATCGGCGGCATCGTCACAAGCTGATTCGGGTTCTGCTTCTCGAGGTGCCCGCACCCCGACCCGTCAATGAGGTCACTATACCCCCGATGCCGGCCGACCCCGCCCATCCCGATCGCGTCGCTTCGCCGCGGACGACTCGCCTCGCCCCGAGTCCGACCGGGGACCTTCATCTTGGAAACGTCCGTTCACTGTTGCTCGCGTGGGCCATCGGAAGGAACGCCGGATGGAACGTCATTCTGCGGCACGAGGATCTCGACGCGGCTCGAACCTCGATCGAGGCGTGTGATGCCATCGAGGAGTCCCTTCACTGGCTCGGACTCGACTGGGACGGCGCGCCGACCCGCCAGTCCGACGACCTCGAACCATATTTCGAAGCCATGCGCCGCCTTGAATCGCGACGACTCGTCTTCTCGTCGGACCTGAGTCGACGGGAACTCCGGGAGGCGGCCGCCGCGCCGCACGGCGGGGAACTCCGGTTTCCGCCCGAACTCCGACCAAGCGACGAGGACGCCTGGCGATTCCACGAGGGCGCGACGAATTTCCGGAGCAAGACGCGACCGGGCCCCGAAATCGTGCGGGACCGACTGCTTGGAACCCATCGCTTCGATCCCGCGGCGGAGGTCGGCGACCAGATCGTGTGGACGAAGGCGGGACGACCCGCCTATCAGCTGTCGGTGGTCGTCGACGACGATCGACAAGGCGTGACCGACGTGATCCGCGGCGCGGATCTGCTTTCCAGCGCGGCCCGGCAACAACGCCTCCGTCAGGATCTCGGCATCGACGGCGACCTGACGTGGTGGCACCTGCCGATCGTCCATGACGACGACGGCCGTCGGCTCGCGAAGCGCGACGGCGACACCGGCGTCGAGGCCCTCCGGAGGGCGGGCGTTCCAGCCGATCGGATCATCGGCCTGGTGGCCTGGTGGTGCGGCCTGATCGAGAAGCCCGCGCCGGTCGCCGCGGCGAAGATCCCGGAGTTGCTCGACCACGATCATCTGCGGAGTATGGTCACCAGAGAGACGTCCCAACCGCTTCGATTCACCAACGAGGACCGACGATGGCTCCTGCAGTCCTGAGCGTTCCCCCCCGATCTCACGCCCCGTTCCACCGGGTGCTTCTCGGCGGCATGATCTTCATGCTCCTGACGGCCCCAGGCTGCGAGCCGGCCGCCGCCCCGATCGACGCCGGGATCGAGAACGTCCGGATCGGTGATCGTGATTTCAAACTCGAACTCTCCCTCTCCCGGGAACGCCGACGCGTCGGCCTCGGTGGCCGGGAGACGCTGGCGGACGACGAGGGGATGCTCTTCGCGTTTCCCCGGCCGGCGTCCCAGCGATTCTGGATGTACGACTGCCTGATGGACATCGACATCGCGTACCTCGACCCCATCGGATACGTCACGGCCGTCCACACCATGCGGAAGGAACCGCCGCGCGGGCCGGACGAGGACGAGCTCGACTATCAGGCGAGACTGCCGGGCTACCCCAGCCTGTACCCCGCCCAGTTCGTGATCGAACTGGCCCCCGGCATGTTCGATCGCCTCGGCATCGAAGCGGGTGATCGAATCCAGATCGATGCGGATCGACTCAAGATGCTGGGCGAGGCTTCCGAAGACGAATTCTGAAAGACGTCCCGCGCTCGCGAAGACGCCGATTCGAGAAACCCGGGGGACCCGATGCCGACCGCACCGGACGTCAGAATCAAGATCATCGTCGACGCGCGAGGCGTGCCACGAGGCGAGCATCTTCGGGATCGTCTCGACACGGCCGCCGAACGGCACCCCGGCCCGCCGGTCGAGATGCAGGTCCTGCCCTTCCATCGGCTCGATCGATCCGCGATCGAGCGATCGACCGCGATCGTCTTTCTCGACGTCGCGTGCGATGGCGACGCGATCCGTCGTACCAGTGCTCGAATCCGAGCGATCCTCGATCTACCGATGATCAGGATCGGTGGCGAGACCGAATCGGGTTCGATCGGGCTTCCGGCCGACGTGGCCCCCGAGACCCTCCTCGCGACGATTCGAGGCCTCGCCCATCGCACCCCCGAGATTCGGCGGCTCCGTGAGGAACTCGAGGCCACCACCCTGGTCGCGGAGGGCGTCCGCGCCGAAATCGCTCGCATCGACGAGGAACTCCGTGCCGCATCGATGGTCCAGCGTGAATTCCTGCCGCGCGACATGCCGGACGTCGACGGGGTGCGGGTCGCGGCCCTCTGGCGTCCGGCCGGCTACGTCTCGGGCGACATCTTCGACGTGTTCCGCCTCGATCAAGACCGAATCGGACTCTTCCTCGCCGACGCGGTCGGGCACGGGGTCCCCGCCGCCCTCATGACCATGCTCATCTGCCGGAGCCTCCCGACCCGCGAACTCCTGAACGACGGCAGCCATCGCGTTCGACCACCAGGCGAAGCCCTTGCCGCCCTCAACGCCTTCATGGTGGCGCGGCAGGGACGGCAGGCCCGCTTCGCGACCGCGGCCTACGTGATCTACGACGTCCGACGCCGGATCGCGAACATCGCGTCCGCCGGCCATCCGCCGGTGCTTCATCTGCCACCGCCCGGCAGCGGAACGGCGACGCGAGAGATCGGCAGCACCGGTGGTCTCCTCGGCGTCTTTCCCGACGCGGAATTTGACGTGACCGAGGTGGAGATCGCGCCGGAGGAGGCGATCGTCGTGCACAGCGACGGATTCGAACAGGCGTTCCCCGAAGCGACCGTCGATCCGATGACGTCGAACCTCCCCAACGAGCGATACCGTTCGATCATCGACGAAGCGGGTCGATCCCGGGATCCGGACACGATGATCGCACGCGTTCGCGAACGCCTCGACGGCCACGAGGGCTCGCTGCACCAGACCGATGATCTCACCATGATCTGCCTGCGGACCGGAACGCCTACGCTTTCGAGACGCGATCCGTCGCGGCGCAGGCAGCTCGGACGATCCACCAGGTCATCGTTGACGGACTGACCGGCCGCCGCCGGATTCAGGCGTCGTCGCGTGCGGCGAGCATCCGATCGACGTGGACGGCGACCATCTTCGCGAAGGCGTCCGCCTCGAGATTGACCCGATCGCCGATCCTGCAGTCCCGCAACGTGGTCCGCTCCAGCGTCTCGGGGATGAGCGCGATCTCGAACCCCGTGACGCCGGTCCGGGCGTCTTCGCCGCGCATGGTGCGAGCGACGGTGAGCGACACGCCGTCGACGGTGATCGAACCCCGGTCCACGAGGTGTTCCCGCACCCCCGGAGGGGCCTCGATGCGGATCCGCCAGTCGTCGCCATCGTCGATCTCGCGAATCACGCCCGTGCCATCGACGTGACCCTGAACGAGATGCCCGCCAAGCAGCGTCTCCATCGTCGCGGCATGCTCGAGATTCACGGGATCGGAGACCGACAACCCCCCGAGCGTGGTCATTTCGAGCGAGCGATGGATCACATCGAAGGCGTGACGATCGCCCGACGACTCGACGACCGTGAGGCAGCAACCGTCGACCGCGATCGACGCCCCGTCCTCCGGCCGATAGCCCCACGCCGCCGCATCGACCACCAGACGCCGCCCGGTCGGGATCTCCCGGACCTCGGAAACGGTGCCCAACGCCTGAATGAGTCCTGTGAACATGTCCGGAGGGTAGCCCCGCCCCGGCCCCCCCGCCCTCCCGAGTCCCGAACTGGCCGATTCGAGCCGGAGCAGGACACCGCCGAAGCCCCTCCGCCGGCCCCCCGGGTCTGCTGGAGGGACCGAAGGACCTGCCTCGGAGATGAACGGATGCCTTCGTCTCGATACACTGTCACACCGCGCGAGGCCGTCGCCGAACGCGTCCGGTCAACTGGAGATACCGATGTCCGCAGTGCGTCACCACGTTCGAACCCTCGCCCTCGTCGCCCTCGTCGCCGCCACACCCCCGGCGGTGGCCGCATCCGCGGACGACCGCGACGATGCGCTCGCCGCCCGCAGGGCCGAGCTCGATCGGAAGTACGCCTTCGGACCCTCCGCCGCGGCGGCGATCAACTACCGAATCGCCTGGCAGACGTCGACCGGTGACGACACGAAACGCGTCGACGTCGCCGACGAGGACGTCTACGTGCTCAGCGATCGAAATCGACTGACCCGAATCGACCGCAACTCCGGCGCACAGATCTGGACCACGATCGCCGCGGATCCGCTCGATGCCGTCTGGGGCGTGACCGAGGGCCTGCCCGGCGCGGACGATCGGCCGTTCGGCCAGAACGACGACGATCGAATCTACGTCACCTCGGATCCGGTGGTCTTCGTCCTCGATCACAAGACCGGCGCGGTCGTCGGGCGGCAGGACCTCGAACGCATTCCCTCGACCGACGTCGTCCGTCGCGGCAGCTACCTCATCTTCGGAAGTCGCATGGGCCAGGTCGTCTGGCACCAGTTCACCGTGGGCCAGGCGTGGCGAGCCAACCAGCTGAAGGGCCCGATCGTTTCGACGCCGATTCTCGTCGGAAGCAACGGCGTCGCCGCCGCGAGCGAAGGCGGCACCTTCCTGATGCTCGACGCGAAGTCGGCCGGCCGCATCTGGGGCGAGCGACTCTTCGACGGCGTGACCGCGCCGCTCGCCGCGGGCGGCGGCAAGGTCTTCGCCGCAGGCAGGGACCAGTACCTCTGGGCGTTCGACGCCCGCAACGGCGACACCGCCTGGCGATATTTCACCGAGAGCCCGCTCACCGAACCCCCGACCTACATCGACGCCGACGGCGGCCGGGTGCTGCAGTGGGTCCCCACCGAAGGTCTGGTCTGCCTCGAAGCGAATCCCCAGAACGCCATCGAAGGCCGCAAGGTCTGGACCCTTCCCGGAATCACCGGCCGATGCGTCGGACAGGTCAACGGCAACGTCGCGATCTGGGACGCGAAGGCCAAGATGCTCCGGCTGGTCGACGTCTCCCAGGGCGCCGTCACGAAGACCATGCCCCTTCCGCAGATCGAACGGATTTCGATGGACGGCGAGACGATCTTCGCGATCGCCGGAGACGGACGCGTCGTCCGCCTCGATCCGATCGGTTGATCGACCCGACCGATCCGCAGCCGAACCCGGATCGCCACCGGCACCAGAAGACCGGTGAGCGGTCCGATTCTTCATCCGGACTCCCCTTCCATGCCCGATCTCGTCCCCATCCGACGCGCCCTGATCTCGGTCAGTGACAAGACCGACCTCATTCCGTTCGCAAAGGGCCTGACGGACCGTGGCATCGAGATCATCTCGACCGGCGGCACGCATCGAGCCCTCACCGCCGCGGGACTCTCCCCGATCGCGATCGACGATCTCACCGGTTTTCCCGAGATGATGGACGGCCGCGTCAAGACGCTGCACCCGGCGGTTCACGGCGGCATCCTCGCACGTCGCGATCTCGAGTCGCACGTCGACGCCATGAATGCGCACGGCATCCTCCCGATCGACATCGTCTGCGTGAATCTCTACCCCTTCGAACAGACGATCCGACAGGACGGCGTCACGGATCACGAGGCGATCGAGCAGATCGACATCGGCGGCCCCTCGATGGTCCGCTCGGCGGCGAAGAACCACGGCTTCGTGACCGTCATCACGAATCCCACCCAGTACGACCGGGTCATCAACGAACTCGACGCCAACGAAGGCTGCACCTCCGAACAGCTTCGTCGGGACTTCGCCACCACGGCGTTCGCCCGGACCGCGGAATACGACGCGACCATCGCGGCCTGGATGAGCGGGACATCCTCCGCTCGCTTCCCCAGCGTCCTCCGACTGAACTTCGTGGGCCAGCGAAGCCTTCGCTACGGTGAGAACCCCCATCAGGCCGGCGCCGTCTACCGGGATCCCGACTTCCAGGGACCGAGCGTGACCAACGCCCGCCAGCTGTCCGGAAAGCCGCTCTCCTACAACAACCTCCTCGACGCTGCGAGCGCCCTCGAACTCGTCCAGGACCTCCATGACATCGATCCCGACCGGCCCGCGGCCGCGGTGATCAAGCACACCAACCCATGCGGCGCCGCCGTGGGCGACCAGCTCGCGGAAGCGTTCGATCGAGCCTATTCCGGCGATCCGCTTGCGGCCTTCGGCGGCATCGTCGCCCTCACCGGCAACGTGGATCTCGCCACCGCCTCCAAGATCGCCGAGGGCGGCCGATTCCTCGAAGTCGTGCTCGCATCCTCGTTCGATGACGATGCCGCCGAACTTCTCGCCGAACGATGGAAGAACTGCCGGCTTCTCGCCGTCGGCCCGCTGGACGACGAGGGCCGCGAAGGCCTCTCGCTGCGATCGATTCCCGGCGGACTGCTCGCCCAGGAACGAGACACCCACCCCTTCTCCGCCTCGGATCTGCGCCAGGCCGCGGGGCCCGCGGCGGACGACGCCACCCGCGCCGCCGCCGGGCTGGCCTGGACGGTGGTCAAGCAGCTCAAGTCGAATGCGATCTGCATCGCGACGCCCGAACGACTCCTCGGGGCCGGGGCGGGCCAGATGGACCGGGTGGCCGCGTGCCGACTCGCCGTGTCGAAGGCGGGCGATCTGACCGCCTTCACCGGGGGCGGGCCCGTCATCGGGGCCAGCGACGCATTCTTCCCGTTCCCGGACGGCCCTGAGATCCTCATCGACGCGGGGGTCACCTGCCTGATCCACCCCGGCGGGTCGAAGCGCGATGAAGAGACCTTCGAACTCTGCGAGCGACGGGGCGTCACCTGCCTGCTCACCGGGATTCGCCACTTCCGACACTGATTCGAGATTCGTCGCCGGCATGGCGGGTGCTACCATGTCGGCTTCAGGGTCCGCCGCCCGGCGGCCCGGTCCCGGAGCCCGCCCGTGCCGACCCCCAGCCAGCCGAAACTCGACCATCCCGATCTCCCCCGTGTGAAGGCCGCCTTCACCGATATCCGCTTCCAGGCGACCGAGTTCCGGGGGATGACCACCCTGATCGTCCCCGCCGAGCGGACCCACGAGGTTCTGCGGTTCCTGCGGGACGACGCGGACTGTTCCTACGAGTTTCTTTCCGACATCACCGCGGCCGACTACCTCGACTACGTCGTGAAGACGCCGGCGAGATTCGGCGTCGTCTGGTGCCTCCTCAGTCACACCACGGGACGACGCCTCACCGTCAAGACCTGGCTCGATCCGACCATGGACACCGAGGGAATCGCCGAGGATCCGGGTCTCTTCGTCGACAGCGTGTGCGACATCTGGGCCGGGGCCGAATGGATGGAGCGAGAAGTCTTCGACATGTTCGGCATCCGCTTCCGGAACCATCCGGACCTTCGACGCATCCTGCTCTGGAAGGACTTCCCGGCCCACCCGCTGAGGAAGGACTATCCGCTGCGAGGGCGCGGCGAGCGCGAGTTCTATTCGGTCCTCGACCGCGACGCCCGCTGAGCGATCGGCCGTCCGTCTTCGGCGGCGGCGAACCATCGAAACACACCGCGATTCGCCCCGACGAGCAACGAGCACGTCGACCGTGGACGGCTCGCGAGGAGCCGATTGAATGACCACGAAGAAGATCTCCGGGAAGTCGAAGAAGAAGACCTCCGGCCGACGCGGCGCCTCGACCACGAACGTGGTGGTGCTGGGTGGCGGCCTGATCGGATCGGTGATCGCCGCCGATCTGGCCGCAAGCCGAGGGATGCGGGTGACGGTGGCCGATGCGAACGCGGACTCCCTGAAGAGCTGCGCCCGTCGGGCGACTCGGTCGATCGAGACCGTCGAAGCCGACCTGGCCGACGCCGGCGAGATCGCGAAGGCGATCGGGAATGCCGACCTGGTGGTCGGCGCCCTGCCCAGCGGCCTCGGCATGAACGCGTTGGAGACGGTCATCGACGTCGGTCGGCACTACGTCGACATCTCCTTCATGTCGGAGGAGAACCTCCACCTCGCGGATCGTGCGAAGAAGAAGCGACTCTCGGTGGTCGTCGACATCGGCGTGGCCCCGGGCATGAGCAACATGCTCTGCGGGTACGGCGCCCGGAAGCTCGATCGCTGCGATCGACTCGAGATCCTGGTCGGCGGCCTGCCTCGACATCGACACTGGCCGTGGGAATACAAGGCGAGCTGGTCGCCCGGTGACGTGCTCGAGGAGTACGTCCGGCCCGTCCGGGTGGTCGAAAAGGGCGAGATCGTCTGGAAGGAGGCGCTCGCCGAACCCGAGCTCGTCGACTTCGAGGGCGTCGGCACCCTCGAGACCTTCCTCACCGACGGGCTTCGGTCGCTCGCCGACAC
>NYSY01000037.1 GCA_002683215.1 Planctomycetaceae bacterium | reverse complement strand
GTCGCGGGCCGGCACCACCGGTGAGTTCTACGTCGCCGGCAAGGGCGTCTCGCCCCTCGCCAACGGCATGGCCACCGCCGCCGACTGGATGAGCGCCGCATCCTTCATCTCGATGGCGGGCATCATCGCCTTCGCCGGCATGGACGGTTCGGTCTATCTGATGGGTTGGACGGGCGGCTACGTCCTGCTCGCCCTGCTGCTCGCGCCGTACCTCCGCAAGTTCGGAAAGTTCACGGTCCCGGACTTCATGGGTGATCGGTACGCCTCCCAGGCCGCGCGGCTGGTGGCGGTGATCTGCGCGATCTTCGTCTCCTTCACCTACGTCGCGGGACAGATGCGCGGCGTCGGCGTCGTCTTCAGCCGCTTCCTCGAGGTGGACATCACGCTCGGCGTGATCATCGGCATGGGGCTGGTCTTCTTCTACGCCGTGCTCGGTGGCATGAAGGGGATCACCTACACCCAGGTGGCGCAGTACTGCGTGCTGATCTTCGCCTACACCGTGCCCGCCGTGTTCCTCGCCTTCATGGTCACCGGGAATCCCGTGCCTCAGGTCGCGCTCGGCGGGGTGGATGCGGACGGCACGGGCCTGCTCGCGAAACTCGACGGGACGCTGGCGGAACTCGGATTCGCCGCCTACACCGAGTATTCGAAGAGCCCCATCGACGTGCTGTGCATCACCGCGGCGCTCATGCTCGGCACCGCCGGCCTGCCGCACGTCATCATCCGGTTCTACACCGTGAAGACCGTTCGCGGGGCGCGGTCGTCCGCGGGCTGGGCGCTGCTCTTCATCGCGATCCTCTACACCACCGCACCCGCCATCGCCGTCTTCGCCCGGACCAACATGCTCGATTCCATGGCGAACCGGGCGTATTCCGACGCGCCGTCGTGGGTCTCGACCTGGGAGGACACCGGACTCGTGGCGTGGGTCGACAAGAACGACGACGGTCTGGTCCAGCACACCGCCGGTCCGGTGTTCGCCGGAAAGCCGGTCTTCGCGGTCGACGCGGATGGAGAACCGGCCCGGGGAAGTCACGGCCAGCGACTGGTCGTGAACACGCCGGACGAGGGGAGCGCGAACGAACTCTACGTGGATCGCGACATCATGGTCCTGGCGAATCCGGAGATCTCGGGACTGCCGGACTGGGTGATCGCCCTCGTCGCCGCGGGGGGGCTGGCGGCGGCGCTGTCCACCGCCGCCGGACTGCTGATGGTCATCTCGAGCGCGGTGAGTCATGACCTCTTCAAGCGGATGCTGGTACCCGGGATCAGCGAACGCGGCGAACTCCGGCTCGCCCGGATCGCGGCGGCGGTCGCGGTGGTGTTCGCGGGGCTGCTCGGGATCTTCCCGCCCGACTACGTCGCGGCGGTGGTCGCGTTCGCCTTCGGGCTCGCGGCGAGCAGCTTCTTCCCGGCGATCCTGATGGGCATCTTCTGGAAGCGGATGAACGCGGCCGGCGCCGTCTCCGGCATGATCGTCGGCATCGCCGTCACGACCGCCTACATCGTCTGGTTCAAGTTCATCGATCCCGCGGCGAACGTGAAGGCGAACTGGTTCCTCGGCATCTCGCCCGAGGGCTTCGGCACCATCGGCATGCTGCTCAACTTCGCGGTGGCGATTCCGGTGGCGCTGCTCACCGCGCCGCCCAGTCGCGAGGTGCAGGAACTCGTCGAATCGATCCGGGTTCCCTCGGGGGCCGGTGGTGGGGCCGGGATGGACGGCTGATCCCGCCCAACGGGAGCCGTTCAATCAGGGAGCAGTTCGAACCCGCGAAACTCGAACGCCGGGCAGACGGTGCAGCCCACGAGGGTCCAGTCGCCGAGGCACTTCGCCGACTGCCACTCGCCGGCGCGGACGATTCCCTGCGGGGTGTCGCCCGCGAGCACGTCGGGGCCGAGGCGAATCGACCGCGAGACCGCTGGTGCGGCCTCGGACAATCGAAGCTCGAGCGGATCACCCGCGTAGTGGTGCCAGATCTCGGTGGCGTCGACGCGATGCCACCGATTGTCCACGCCGCCGGGAAGCAGGAAGAGGATCGCCGTNCCGTGGCCGCGGGGGCCGTCGGCGACGGTGTCCCGCCAGGTCTCNCGGAAGAANCCNCCNTCGGGATGNGGCTNGAGNNCGAGGTGCTCGACGATCGCCTCGGCGGTCGGACGCTGGTTCGATTCGGAGGTCATGGGGGGAGCCTACGCGAACTCGAAGCGGGGGATGCGAACGCATTCGGAGAGGCGATCCGGCTAGAATCCGGAGATGGACTTCCCGTTTCCTTCGAACACGCCGCGTCGCTCGCTCGACGCCTCCGCCGCAGGCACCACGCTCCGAGGAGCTCGTCGCAACGCCGCGATTCTCGTGACCGGCGCCGGCGGCGAGATGGGCCACGGGCTCCTCGAGGCCTTCGCCCGCGAACGTGCGACCGAGGGCGAGGCGTTTCCCGCGGTGATCGCGATCGATCTCCGTGAACTCCCCGAATCCCATCGGCGTCTGTGCGACGAGGCCTTCACCGGCGACGTCTGCGACGAGAAGATGCTGGAGCGTCTGCTGGCGTCCTACGAGATCGGGGCGATCTACCACCTCGCGGCCCTGCTCTCGACCCGAAGCGAATTCGTGCCGGAGATCGCCCACGGCGTCAACGTCGGCGGCACCCTGAACCTGCTTCGGATCGCGGCGGAAGAGGCCGCGAACAACGGGCGGCCGGTGCAGTTCTTCTTCCCGAGTTCGATCGCGGCCTACGGGCTGCCCGATCTCGAGGCCAAGAACGCGGCGGGTTCGGTCGGTGAGGACCGGTTCCTGCAGCCGCACACCATGTACGGGTGCAACAAGATCGCGGGCGAGAACCTCGGGAACTACTACGCCCATCACTACCGCAAGCTCGCCTCGGATCGGATGGAATTCCCGGTGGATTTCAGGGCGATCCGATTCCCGGGGATCATCTCCGCGGACACCGTGCCGAGCGGCGGCACCAGCGACTACGGTCCCGAGATGCTCCACGCCGCCGCCCGGGGCGAGTCCTACGCCTGCTTCGTCCGGCCCGACGCCCGCATCCCCTTCATGACCATGCCGGAAGCGGTCGCGGCGATTCGCGGTCTGATGGCGGCCCCTCGATCCGATCTGTCCCGGGTGGTCTACAACGTGCAGTCCTTCGCGCCCTCCGCCGAGGAGTTCCTTCAGGAGGTGCGAAAGCACTTCCCGGACGCGGAGACCGGCTTCGAGCCGGATCTGGCCCGGCAGTCGATCATCGACAGCTGGCCGGCCTCCTGCGAAGACGCCACCGCCCGGGCGGACTGGGGTTGGTCGCCGACCTACGATCTCGCGTCCGCCTTTGATGAATATCTCGTTCCGCGGATCCGGGCCAGGTACGAATCCTGACCCACGTCCGAAGCCTTCACCACCGGTCAGCAACCATGAGCACCATCGACACCAACGACCTCTTCGCCGATCGAACCCGATCGGTCCTCGCCGACCTGGAGACCAGCGGGCAGCTCAAGCGTCTCCAGACGATCGAAGGACCCATGGACGCCATGGTCCGGCTGCAGGGCCACGGCGAAGTGGTCTGCCTCTGCTCGAACAACTATCTCGGACTCGCCAATCACCCGGACGTGGTCGAAGCCGGCATCGACGGCCTGCGACGGTACGGGGCGGGCACCGCCAGCGTCCGCTTCATCTGCGGCACCTTCGACTGCCACCACCGGCTCGAGGCGCGGATTGCCGCGCTTCACGGGATGGAGGCCTCGTACACCTTCACCAGCTGCTGGAACGCGAACGAAGCGATCTTCGCGACGCTGTGCGAACCGGGTGATCTGATCATCTCCGACGCCCTCAACCACGCCTCCATCATCGACGGCGTCCGACTCGCGTCGGTGATCAAGAAGGGGGTCCACAAGACGGTCTATCGCCACAACGACTTCGATCACCTCCGCGAGCGACTGGAGGCGGCGAAGGCGAATCCCGAAGTGAACGGACAGATCTGGCTGGTCACCGACGGGGTCTTCAGCATGGAGGGCGACATCGCCGACCTTCCGACGCTCCGGGCGATCTGTGACGAGTACGACGCGAAGCTGATCGTCGATGACAGTCACGGGACCGGCGTGATGGGGAAGACCGGCCGGGGAACGCATGAACACTGGGGCATGTCCGGTGACCGGATCGATCTCTTCACCAGCACCCTCGGCAAGGCGCTGGGTGGTGGTGCGGGCGGTTACATGGCCGGCTCCCGGGAGATGATCGACCTGATGATCCAGCGAGGCCGACCGACGCTGTTCTCGAACGCCCTTCCGGCGACCGTCGCCTGCAGCGCGGACAAGGCGATCGAGATCCTGATGACCGAACCCGAGCGGGTCGCCCGACTTCGTGACAACGTGGCGTATGCCCGTGACGGGATCCGACGGGTGGGATTCGACGTGCTTGAAAGCCCGACCGCGATCCTGCCGATCATCGTCCACGACACCGCGAAGGCGATCGCGATGAGCAAGCGGCTGCTCGAGCTCGGCGTCTTCGTGATCGGCTTCGGGTATCCCGTGGTCCCGGAGGGCGAGGCGAGGCTTCGCTGCCAGATCTCGGCGGCGCACGAGACGTCCCACCTCGACACCTTCATCGAGAAGCTCGAGGTCCTGAAAGCCGAGTTCTGAGCCCGCTCGGCCAGCGTGTCGCGATCAAGGCGACGCCACGGACATGAACGCGGCCCCGATCCGATGGATCGGGGCCGCGTTCGTCGTTCACGACCGAAATGGCGGGGCGAAGCGGATCAGTCGCGATCGCCGCCGCGGTCGCGGGGGCGATCCCGGTTCTCGCCGCGCGGGCGATCGGATCCTGCATCGGAGCCTCTGCGGTCGTTCCGGTTCGCGTTCCGCTCGGCACCGCGTCGCCCTCGCTCGGCCGAGCGCTCCCGGGCGTCTTCGGAATCGCGACCACGCATGCGGTCGTCGTCACGGTCCCGGTCGGGGCCGCCTTCCGACATCATCCGGTGGATCATCTGCTCGAGTCGGCCGACCCGCTCGTTCAGACGCCGGTTCTCCTCGGCGAGCCGCTGGTGCTGTTCCGCGAACCGCTGCAGCGTCTCCTGCAGTTTCCGGCCGGATTCCCCGAGGCTTCGCTGGAACTCCATGCCCCGTTCGCGAAGTTCGAGGTCTCGTTCCCGGAACATCATCTCGGTCTCGCGCCGGCCTTCCTCCTGCCGCTCCATGACCCGCTGAAGTTCGTGTTCGAACGCCTTCGCGAACTCGTTCATGCGTTCGTCGGCCATCTCCGCGAACTCGTGCATCCGATGATCGGTCATCTCCGCGAATTCGTGGAGACGGTGTTCGGCCTCCTCGGCCCAGTGTCCGCTTCGTACGGCCATCTCTTCCATCCAGTTCGCGGTCTCGTGGTGAGCCTCCTCCATCATGCCGTGGACGTGCATCAACATCTCCTCCCACAGTCCGCCCTGATCGCGAGGATGATTCTCACGCTCGCGAAACGCCTCGTGCTCACGCTCGTCGAACCCCTCGTGGTCGTCCTCGCCGACATCGAAGGCGAAGTCGAAGTCCATGGAGAGCCCGTCCTCGTGCTCACCGAAACGATCGGCGATCATCTCCCGGATCCGGGCTTCCATCTCCCGGGCGAACCGGCCCATCTCGTCCTCGTCTCGATCATCTCGATCGTCGACGTTCGTTCGGCCCAGGGCCGCGGCCGGGATCGGGAATCGTCGAATCTCCCCTTCGCCGTCCACGAGGACCATCATCCCGCTCGACTCGTCCAGGCGGACCTCGCCGACATGTCTTTCGCCATCGATCACGACCACGGGGCCTCCGGTGGTCGCGATGAATTCGACCGTCTTCGCTTCGGCCCGCGGCGGCGCTCCGGCGTTGGACGGCGTCGCGACGAAGCCGGCGGCGGAAGAGGAGATGATCCCCAGCCCGATGGCCAGGGAGGAAATGACGCATGGCCGGAGGGCTGAGATCGAGGTCGGTCGCATGTCGGGATTCTCCAGAACGGGGGGTGGTCTGCGAGGCGTACGGGGCGTTGATCGCCTCATCGCCTCATCGGTGCCTCGGTTGATGGGTCCATCGGCCCATCGGTTCATCGGTTCATCGGTTCATCGGTTCATCGAGCCATCGGCACGAGATCACCTCGGCCGATGGTTCCATGATCGTTGTTCCGGGACGCGAACGCGAGGTTTCATCCTCGAATCGGAATTTCACTCAGGAAACGCTGATGCTGGGCATCTGGAGCTTGCCCTGCATGGACGCCATCGAGATCCGGGAGGCGGTCTGGGACACCATGGCATCGAAGGCCTTCGCGAGGCCGGGCTCGTTCCAGTTCGCGGTCGGATCGCCGAGATCGGAGTTCACGCGGAGGGCGGGGGTGATCGGAACGCCGCCCAGGAAGGGAAGGCCGAGCTCCTGGGCGAGGGTCTCCGCGCCGCCTCGGCCGAAGAGGTCGTACTCCTTGCCGTCGTCCCCGACGAAGTAACTCATGTTCTCGACGATTCCCAGGACTTCGACGCCGAGCCCCTCGAACATCTTCACCGCGCGACGGGCATCGTCCTGCGCGACCTTCTGCGGCGTGCACACGACGATCGCGCCGGTCAGGGGAAGCAGCTGGGCGAGGGTGAGCGGAACGTCGCCGGTACCGGGAGGAAGGTCGACCACGAGGTAGTCGAGTTCCTCCCACTCCGTCTGAAGTGCGAGCTGCTTGAACGCGCCGTGGGCCATCGGTCCCCGCCAGACCAGGGCCTTGTCCGGCTCGACCAGCTTCCCGATCGTCATCGACTTGATGCCATGGGATTCGAAAGGCATGAGCATTGAACCTCGGGCGGTGACTTCGATGTCACCGAGGCCCAGCATGGTCGGCAGCGACGGACCGTAGATGTCTCCGTCGAGCAGGCCGACCCGGGCGCCGTGGCGGGCGAGTCCCACCGCGAGGTTGGTGGAGATCGTGCTCTTCCCGACACCGCCCTTGCCGGCGCCGACGGCGACGATCTGGCGGACGCCGGGGAGCGGGCTCGATTCGTCACGGGTCTTCTCATTCGGCCGCCGGACGTCGGCGGTGAACTCGACGTTGACGACGTCCACAGGATGTCCGACCTCGTCCGCCGCGCCGCGGACCGCTGCCTCGATGTCCGACTGGATCTTGTCCTTCATCGGGCAGGCGGGGGTCGTGAGTTCGACGGTGATCATCACCCGGGGGCCGTCGACGTCGTGTCGCTTGATCATTCCAAGCGTGACGAGGTCCTTTCCGAGGTCGGGATCGCGGACGGTGCGGAGCGCGTCGAGGATGCGTTCTGGTGTGAGGGCCATCAGGTCGCCTGAAAAAGAGGAGCGAGTGGTCTCCCGGGGCGGGGAGGCGTGATTCGAAGGTCCGAAAACCACTTCGTTCGGACCGGTCGGGACAAGGATCTCACCTCCGGAAGGAGGTCGGTCGATCATGATACGACGAGCCGCGTTCGCGGCATGGTGAATTCGCGGCATCCCGCCGGGAGTTGCAACCGGGCCGGTACTCGGCCGTTTTCATCCGGTCTCGACTTCGTTCGAAGGTCTCAGGGAATCAAACGGCATGAATCGACTTCTGCAGACGACGTATCTCCTGATCGCCACCGCAGCCCTCGCCGGCGGGGCCGTCCTCGCGGCGACGCCACCCAAGGGCGAAGAAGGCATCTCGGGCGGGAAGGACCTCGGCGCGGGAAATCCCGCACGAGCCGTCGGTTCGACGACGCGGACGATCGATCCGGTGCGAAGCGGCATTTCGGAAACCGGCTGGCTCGACGCCCTGCGACACGTGCAGGTCACCGAGTTGCAGGTGCCGCTGATCACGCGAGTGGTCCGCACCTATCTCGACCAGTACCGACGCTGGCAGGAGACCATGGGGATCGAGCTCGAGATGGTGGTTGCCGAGATTCGACGGATCCGGGAGGCCGGCGGTGACATTCCACCGGAGCTGAGCACTCGGGTCCGGATAGTCCGAGGGGCCATGCCGAAGTGGGCCATGACGCAGCGACTGATCATCGCGGAGCTCACACCGGGTCAGGTGGAAGCGCTGCTTCTCGAAATCGACCGGGTCAAGGCGGAACTGCGTGAGAAGCGAAGGGCGGAAAATCGTCGACGCGCGATGCGGAATCCGAAGACGGGCAAGCCTGCGGGCGGTGCGGAGCAGCCGGCCATGATCGAGCCCGCCGCCGGTGGTGATGCCGCCGGTGCGAAGGCGCCCGCACCCAAACCATGGAGTTTCGTCCAGTCGGAGGAAACGCCGTCGATGGAATCGACGGATCGAAAGAACGCCCCCGAGAAGACCGACGGCTGATCCGGTTCCGGATCGTCGGGTGCTCGATCGACCATCGTGGACGAAAAAAGACCGCCCCGGTTCGCACCGGGGCGGTCGTCGTTCGATTCGGTGGTGGGCGCGGCTCAGCCGCCACCGGCGACGATGATGTCGTCGTACTCCCGAATGACCGTCGGCGTGCCGTTGGCCGCACTGCTCACGATGTCCGTGACGGGGGTGCTCGGTCCGCCGGGACCGTCCTCCACGCTGAAGAAGACACCGTCCTTTCCGGCGGAGATCACGATGTACTCGCCTCGCGGCGCCCCGGACTGGGGCTGGCGGGCGGCACCGATCGCGGGCGTCCGGATGATCTGGGCGAACGTGTCCTCGCGCGGGGTCGCCGAACTGGTCGTCGTCTTGTTGATGATGCTGCCGCCGGTGCTGGCGTCGGTCTGGTCCTGGGCGAGATCGCCGAGGGCGGTCGCACTCAGGACGCGAGCCTGGCTCGCGAGCGAGAACTGCGTCGATCGGACGTCCGTGCCGACCATCGGGCCGTTGGCACGGAGCCGTCGGGCGTACATCAGCGGGTTGCCCCAGGCGTCGAGGACGGTCGGGAGGAACTTGATCTCTTCAAGGACGCCGCTGTCGTCGGCGTCGTACTTGACCGCGGCGAACTGGGAGCCCTTCGGGCTGAAGAAGGGCGCGTACCGCTTGCCCTGGACGAACGGGCCGTCGCCGACGGCGCCGGCGTAGACCGCGATGTCGAAGTTGCCGTTGGGGCCGTTGAAGGTGATCACCGTGCCCTGCTGGCCGGGTTCCTCGGGATCGAAATCGATGCTCGAGAGGTTGTCGTAGGCGACCCCGTTGATGTAGATCGGAAGTTCGTCGCCTCGAACCGCACCACCGGAGAGGTGGAGCACGGCGTTTTCCATCGGCGAGATCTGCGGATCCGCGGCGAGCACCTCTTCGGGCACGATGCCGGGGTAATAGCCGAACTGCTGGGCGAACGCGTCGCACGCCTTGGCGAACTCCTCCATGACGGAGGTCGTCTCGGTGACGCGTGCCTTCTCCCGGACCTTGCCGAGG
>NYSY01000036.1 GCA_002683215.1 Planctomycetaceae bacterium | reverse complement strand
GGGGACGGCGGGACTCGACGTCGAGTCGGAACATCTTCTGCGGGTGCCGGTGCTGGGCGAGCCCGACGAGGCTTCTCTTCACGGTCGTGGGTCGCGATGCGTCGACCACGACCCCGCCGACCTCGCAACCGTTCGCCTCGAGTTCGGCGGTCAGGTGCCGGCCGGCGTCGTCGTCGCCGACGAGCCCCACCACCGCGACCTCCATCTCGAGTCCGCGCAGACACGCGGCGACGTTGCCGGTGCCGCCCGGCCGACGATCGATCGCCTCTTCGCCGTCGATCGCCAGCACCGGAACCGGTGCGTCGGGGCTCAACCGCTCGGCCGCGCCGCGAATCGTCTCGTCGAGCATGAGGTCGCCGACGAGGAGGACGCGGCCGCCCGAAAGTCGGGCCACCGCTTCGACGAAGTCGATTCCGGGTCCGGCCGCCGTGGTGTGGGAAGTGTGATTCAAGATGGGGCGGAGCGTATCACCCCGAGCCCGGAGCCGCCCCCGCGACCGTCGAGTCGACGGCCTCGAAGAACGCCGCCTTCCCCGCGAGAAACTCGATCTCGAGGGTTGGAACGAGCATCGGCAGGTCGCCGAGCCGATCCGCGTGCCGACCGATCTTCACCCAGTCCTTGAGCGTGGTGACGATCGCCTCCGCCCCCGCGGCCCCCGCCGCCTCGACGATGGCCGAGACGCGCGTTGCGTCGTAGGCGGCGTGGTCCCGCACCGCGACGTCGTGGACCACGATGCCGCCGACCGCCTCGATCGATCGTCGAATGGAAGCCGGATTGCCGACCCCGAACACCGTCGCGACGCGACGTCCGTCGAGGTCCGACACCGGTCTCGTCGATTCCACGCCCCGGTGATGCGACGTCAGTCCGGTCCAGGCATGCCGGGTCCACGCCAGCGGTGGTCGACCGTGGTGCCGTTCGATCTCGGCGGCCAGCACGGGGTCGACCTCGGACGCCCGGGTGACCACGACCGCATCCGCCCGACGCAGGGCGCTTCTCGGCTCCCGCCTCGGACCCGACGGCAGCATCCCTCGGTCGAGGCCGGAGTGGACGGCGTCGACGAGCACGATGTCGAGATCCCGATGCACGCGCCGGTGCTGGAATCCGTCGTCGAGGACGATCGATCCGGGGGGATCCTTCAACGCCGCGATCGCCGCGATCCGATCCGCACCGACCGCGAGCGGCACCTCGGGGATTCGTGATGCGTATTCCGCGGCTTCGTCCGACATCCCGGTCGCGTCGGCTCGATATCCGCGCATCGCGATCGCGGGACGCCGCCCCGTCTCGAGAAGATGACGGGCGATGGTCCTGCACACCGGTGACTTTCCGGTGCCGCCGGCGACGAGATTTCCCACCGAGATCACGGGCGGATCGAGCCGGACCACCCCGGCGCCGGCGTCGAAGCGACGGCGTCGCCAGTCGACGACCGTCGCGTAGACGAGCGTCGCGGGCGCGAGGAGGGTCGCCGCCCAACGTGGTGGTTCATGCATCGTCCGCCTCCCTTTCGGGCCGGGCACCGATTCCCTCGCGGTCCATCGCCTCGCGAATCCGAAGCGTGTCCCGGACGAGACGCCGGTCGAGACTCCGCTGGTGGAGGCGGACGGAGACGAAGGCGTCCACCAGCGCCAGCACCACGAGCACCAGCAGGCCCAGCACCACGCCCGCCCACGTGACGAGATAGGGGATCTGGTCGACGTCCGGATCGATCCATCCGGACGCGGCCGCCGCGGCGACGAGCACGCCACCGCCGATCACCAGGCTCGCCCGCCGAAGTCGCCGTCGAATCCTCGGCACCGATCCACGACGAAGTCGTCGCCAGTACCAGCCACCGGCGACGGCCGCCGCCGCGAGGACGACGTACGTCGTCCACGCCGGGAGATGCGTCTGGCCCAGCAACCGGAGGCCATGGATCGCGAGCAGTGGATTCACGAGCGTTCCTCCGATGTCACGAGGTCCTCGAGCAGCGGGATCAGCCGACGTATCGGGAGCCCCATCACCGTCGAGGGATCGCCGTCGCACTCGATCGGCCAGCCATCGGCGATTCGATCCTCGAGGTTGTACCCGCCCGCCTTGCCCGCCCATTCTCCGGAGTCGAGGTACGCCTCGATTCGATCGGTCCCGAGGTCCCCCATCCGGACCTCCGCCGCGTCGCTGAAGAGCAGGCGTCGTCCCGCGCGATTCCGGATGCACACCCCGGTGATGGTGCGATGCCGCCGCCCGAGCATCCGGGTGATCATGCCCCGGGCTTCGTTTCGATCGCCGGGCTTGCCGACGATCGCGTCGCCGACGACGCAGACGGTGTCCGCGGCGATGCTCGCCACGTGCGCCCCGTCGACGCGGGATATCTGCGCGGATTTGAACCAGGCGAGGGCTTCCACCGTGCGGGCGGGAGACGAAGGCGAAAGCCGGATCACCCCGTCGTCGATCGCGGGCGCGACCTGCTCGACCCGCCATCCGGCGGATTCCAGCAGCCGACGCCGGCGGGGACTCGCACTGCCCAGCAGCACCGATCTGGTCATGTCCGGGACTCCGACTGGCCGGCGACGAGACGTTCGCGACATGCACCCAGCACCTCGTCGACCGGAATCGCCCGCATGAGACGATCCCCGATCCCTCGATCGCGGTAGTGGATCGCCGGATCGGCGAGCGGCGACGCGATGCAATCCGAGACGCGGCCGTAAGGGCCGGAGATCGCGGGATCGGTCGGACCGAAGAGCCCCACCAGCGGCACGTCGAATCCGACCGCCGCATGGAGCATCGCCGAGTCGTTGGCGACGAGGAGCGTCGCATCGCGAACCGCCGCCATGGACATCGCGAGGGGGCCCGCCCCCGCCATCACCACCACCTCGTCGCGATCACCGGCGAGTTCGCGAAGAAGCGCCGCCTCGGACGGCGCACCGAGCAGCACGATCCGCTCGGCGAGTCGCTCGCCGAGCAGACCCTCCACCAGTCGGCACCAGTGGTCCGCCGGCCATTCCTTGCTGGTCCATCGACTGGTCGGGGCGAGGGCGACGAAGCCGGCCGTACCGAGCGACGCAGATCGCCAGGCCGACCAACCGGCCTCCGCATCCTCCGGTACCCGGAGCCGGGAGTCCGCGATCGGCTCGATCCCGGCACCTTCGAGCAATCCGAGCATGCGATCGACCGCCGAGAGGTCCGCGGCGACCGGAATCCGCGCGTTGTAGCCCAGCCAGGCACCTTCGGCCGCATCCGCGAATCCGATGCGGCGATCGGCCCCGCTCGCGAACGCCATCAATCCGCTGCGGGCGAGCCCCTGCGCATCGATCGCCACCGCGTAATTTCCGCGCAGTCCGCGGAAGAACCGCCATCCAGTGGCCATCGCGGGGGGAGATCGCCACCAGTGCTGAAGTCGCCGTCGCGGGAAGCCGATGACCCGGGAGACGGCGGGATGGGCTCGAATCGCATCCGAGAACTCCTCCTGAACCACCCAGTCGATGGGTGTTTCCGGAAACGCTCGGGAAAGAGACGCCACCAGCGGAACCGAGCGGAACACATCACCGAGCGCGCTCGGACGGATGAGGAGGATTCGGGGTTGCTCGGTCACGGTCGGATCCTGGTCGCTTGACAGGCCACGGGGTAGCGAGAATAGTCACCGATTCGTTCTTCGGCCGTCACCCGGCCCGCCGACCGCTCGACAGCACGCCCGCAGGCCTCCTCCGAACCGTTTCCCCGCCTCGACACCGTCCGAAAGAACACCGACGTGACCGACCCGACCCCCCAGCCCGCCAAGGACGCCGAACCGACCTCGGATCGCAGTGATGCGACCGCGAGCGGTGGCGACAGCGGCAGCCGGGCCGGCGCCGGATTCGAAACGCTGCTCGGCCGAGTCGTCGTCGAACGCGGCCTGGTGAGTCCGGACGAACTGGAGGTCGTGCGCAACACGCGGGAGCAGGATCCCGACGCGAGCCTCGCGGACGTCCTGCTCGAGTCGGGCTTCATGACGACCAGCCAGGTCGAGCGACTCCGGACCGAGATCGAGTCCGAGAAGAGCACCCGCGCGATTCCGGGTTACAAGATCATCCGCAAGCTCGGCGCCGGCGCGATGGCGACGGTGTTCCTCGGGAAGCAGCTCTCGCTGGATCGATTCGTCGCGATCAAGGTCCTGCCCCGACGCTACAACGACAACGCCGACTTCATCGCCCGCTTCTACAAGGAGGGCCGGGCCGCCGCGAAGCTCAACGATCCCAACATCGTCGCGGCCTACGACGTCGCGCAGTCCGGCGAGCATCACTACTTCGTGATGGAGTACGTCGACGGTGAGACGGTCTTCGATCGGATCAGCGCGAACAAGCGGTTCGACGAAGCCGAGGCGATCCAGGTCACCCGGCAGATGGCGTCCGCCCTCATGCACGCCCATGCCCGTGGCTTCATCCATCGGGACATCAAGCCCAAGAACATCATGCTCACCGATTCCGGCGTCGTGAAGCTGGCGGACCTGGGCCTCGCCCGCGCCCTCAGCGACAAGGAATCCGCGGAAGCGGAGGCCGGAAAAGCCTACGGAACCCCGTTCTACATCTCGCCCGAACAGATCCGCGGCAAGGTGGACATCGGGCCTCAGGCCGACATCTACGGTCTCGGCGCAACCCTCTATCACATGGTCACCGGACGCGTCCCGTTCAACGGAAAGAACCCGTCGGAGGTCATGCATCGGCACCTCAAGGACGAGGCCGTCCCGCCCGACCAGTTGAACCCCGCGATCTCGAGCGGCCTCGCCCAGATCATCGAACTGATGATGGCGAAGGATCCCGCCGATCGATATCGCAACGCGGAAGAGCTTCTCGAGGATCTCGATGCCGTCGAGTCGGGCGGCATGCCCATGCACGCCCGCAGCGTGATGGACATCGCCACCGTGGTCTCCTCGATCACGGCGGATGACGAGGGATCGGAACCGGCGCGGCCGGTGGTGCGCGGCGGCGACTCCCAGGCGTTGAGCATGGCGCTGATCGCCGGCCTGGTCCTCAGCATTCTCGCGAACCTGATCCTCGTGGCGTGGGTCGTCTCGCGAGCCTGAGCGGAACGCCTCCGCGATCCGGTCACTCGACCTCGAACATGAACTCGATCTCGACCGAGGCGTCCAGCGGCAGCGCGCTGACGCCGACGGCGGCGCGAGCATGCCGCCCCGCCTCCCCGAAGACCTCGACCATCAGGTCGCTGGCACCATTCGCCACCAACGGCTGCGCGTCGAACCCCGCTTCACTCTGGACGAAGACGCCGACTCGAACGACCCGGCGAATCAGATCGAGGTTGCCGCCCAGCGCGGATCGCGCGACCGCGATGCCGTTGATCGCACACCGCCTCGCCGACGTGATCGCGTCCTCGACCGAGGTCGAGGAGGGCACGGCCCCGGTGTGGGCGAGGAGCCCGTCCTCGAAGGCGAGCTGCCCGCTGACCACGAGCAGATTCCCGGTGCGAACCGCCGGAACATAGGACGCGACCGGCTTTGGAGCATCCGGAAGGTCGATGCCCAGATCCTTGAGCCTTGATTCGATCGAATTCACCATTCATCCTCCGTCTTGGGCCTTGAAACGAGGTCTGCGGTGCGCTCGGAGCGACCGTTTCCCGGGAACGAGCCAGATGGTCGTACGCGGGACGCAGACGACGATAGCACGCGGTCGGAGCCCATCACCGCCCTGTTTCGACCGCCGGAGAAGTCGCCTCGTCGATTCGAAGGGGGAGGTGTTCGCCCGGATCACGGATCTCGCCGAGGAAATCGACGCGCGGATGAGCCTCGAATTCGGATACCGGTCGTGACGCCGTTCTCGAAAAACCCCCGATCCCAGGCCCGGAGCGTGCATCCTCGCGTCTTTTGGGTCCCCAATCCTCAATTGAGGGAACTTGACACGCCCGACGGACGGAATATCCTTGTGACGCTTGGTTCTCAAGCACCTTCGATACGGGCCGCGGCAGGTCCTTCATATTTCGAGCCTCCGGAATACATCCGGATCCCCGGCATCATTCATCGCCGGTCATCAAGCTCACCTGCCCTCATTCGCCGAGTCACTTCGGCAATCATCCGCCGCCGCCCGAGACATACCGACCGAGCGACCCCTCAAAAGGTCGCGGCTGTCTTGCAATCGTCCCCCACTCCCAAACCCGCTTCCAGGGTCTTGAACGGAGTTCCGGGACACCGCAGGATTCCAAAGGTCGGGCTCGCCAGCGGCTGGATCACCATTTCCAACCCAGGCAGGACGTCGGGAATCCCTTTCGATTCACGGTCTGCCGGACTGGGAATCAGATGGTGATCGCGGGAATCGGCTCCGTATCGACTCGATGCGGTCCCGACTCACGAGGGTTTCTCCAACCGCACATTCGCCCAGGCTCATCTTCGGGCCTTCCTTCCTCCCGGTCGGTCACGTCCGGTGGAACTCTGCTTCTCCTCGGAAGGGGTCTCAGAGGGAAGTCCCGATTCATCGTGTTCATCACGGCGTTCGTCTGATCGCCGAATCCCTTTTCAGGCTCCTTGCATCTTGGAGGCCCCACACATGCGAAAGCGCAACGGTTTCACCCTCGTCGAGTTGCTGGTGGTCATCGCGATCATCGCGTTGCTCATCGGACTCCTCCTTCCCGCTCTCTCCCGCGCCCAGCAGGCCGCGCGAGTCGTGAAGGATTCCAATCAGCAGGCCCAGATCCACAAGGCCTGTCTCATCTGGTCGAACGACGACCCCAACGGCTACCTGCCCTCCCCGGGCCGGATCAACCGCTTCACCGATCCCCGGATCGGCCGCCAGCCCGGCTTCGGTCCCGAGAACTGGAAGAAGAACTCGACCGGTCACCTTTACTCCGGCATGATCGGCCAGGGCTACTTCAACGACGACATCGTCGTCAGCCCGGTGGAATCCAACCCCGTCGTGGCGAAGTACGGCGACAACGCCGCCGATGACTCCATCAGTTACGACTACGCGGTCATCGACCCCGCGACCGACATCTACTGGATGGGCGACACCGCCGACCCGGTGACCGTCGGACCCGGCACCAGCCCGCAGGGCAGCGCAAACCAGATCTTCCTCTCGAAGATCAACCGTGCGGCTCCCTACGGCAGGGCGCATTGCTCCTTCGCCCACCTCATGCTCTGCGGTGACCGAAAGACCAACACCTGGCGCAACAACCAGAACAGTTCGAAGCCCGTCTTCTCGACCCGTGGCACCAAGAACGGTGACACCTCGTCCGACGAGTACCGAAAGAGCTGGACGCTGCTCCAGATGGGTCCCGACACCGAGTGGCAGGGCAACGTGGTCTACAACGACAACCACGTCGAGTACAGCAAGAACTTCTTCCCGAGCAACGTCGCCTACGAATGTGGCGATCGCGAACTCGCGAAGGACAACATCTTTGCCGCCGAGTTCGAGGACTGCAACACCTGGGAAGCCGGTGACACCTGGCTCGCGATGAACGACATCGTCGTCGAAGGCGCTCCCGGCGAGCCCAAGTGCACGGCGATCTACGACGCCAAGCGTCCCTGATCACTCNCCTCTTACGACCACTTNGAGCGGACTCGAACCCCGCTCAATTCAGAACACTGGAGTTCATAATCATGAAAAAGCGAAACGGCTTCACGCTCATCGAGCTGCTCGTCGTGATGGCGATCATCGCCCTCCTGCTCGGCCTCCTNCTGCCTGCACTCGCCAAGGCCCGTGCCTCGGCCCGCCAGGTGAAGGATGCGACGCAGCTGAACCAGACCCACAAGGGCTGGCTGATCATGTCGACCGACTACAACGACATCTTCCCCACTCCCGGCCTGGTCAACCGCTGCGGCAACACGCCCGGCAAGGGCCCCGAGGATCAGAGCGTGAACAGTCACGCCAACCTCTTCGGCGCGACCATCTCCGCGGAATACGCCACACCGCAGCTGCTCGTCAGCCCGAGTGAGGCGTCGGCGAACGTCGCCATCGCCTCGACCTACGACATCGAGTCGTACAGCCCCCCCCTCGACAAGTTCTGGGACACCAACAACTTCTCGCGGTTCAAGGCCGACCTTCAGCAGACCTGCAACACGAGCTACGGCACCTGCCTTCTCTACGGTGATCGCAAGTCCCGCCAGTGGCGCAAGTCCCTCGACTCCAAGTTCGCCGTTCTCGGCAACCGCGGCGTCGAGAATTCGAGCTACGACGAGAACACGTACCTCGGCTCGAAGACGCTGCAGATCCACGGCACCCGCAAGGAGTGGGTCGGAAACATCTGCTACAACGACAACCACGTCGAGTTGACGCGTACTTTCGCGCCGAGCACGCTCGCCCAGATCAACGACAACGGACTGGTCGTCGAAGACACCCTCTTCGCCGAGGATGTCGACCTGGACGGCGAGGGCGGCGACGTCTTCCTCTGCATCACCGACACCGGTTCCGCGACCGGTGGCGACTGCGAGACGTTCGCTTGGGAAACCGCGGTCAGCTGGGACTGATTCCAGCGGCGACCGGCTTCGCCCGGCTTCCGAATTCGAAGCCGCCCGTNGATCATTCCACGGGCGGCTTCTTTCTTTCCGGATTCCCCCGACTGCGACCGGATGCCGACCGTTCTCCGTACGGTGGCGAATCGCGGGTCCTATGATGCTGGGTGATGCTCCCGACCCGTCCCTTTCAACGCCATGCGGTCGTTCGCTTTCGAGCCGGCGCCCTCCTCGCTTCGGTGCTTCTCCTGATGGGGCTGATCGCCGAGGCCGCACCGACCGGGAACCAGTCGCCACCAGGCGGCCCCGTCGCGATTCCCGCCGGCCGAAAGGCCGAATCGGTGGCGATCCTCCCGATCCACGGCCCCATCGACGGGGTGACGACCCGCTCCCTCGAAAGAAGACTCGCGGAGGCGAAGGCCGACGGCTGCGACGCCGTGGTCCTCGAGTTGGACACGCCGGGAGGCGATCTGCTCGCGACGTACGACATCCTCGAACTGATTCGAACCCAGGCACCAGCCAACACCGTCGCCTGGATCCGACCCAAGGCCTTCAGTGCGGGAACGATCATCGCGCTCTCGACTCGCGAGATCATCACCACGCCTTCCGGCGTCTTCGGTGATGCAGCCCCGATCCAGGGCCTGCCCGTGGTCGGACTGCGGCAGCTCCCCGCCGCCGAGCGGGCCAAGATCGAAGCGCCGCTTCTCTCCGAGGTGGTGTACGACGCCCGACGGCAGGGCTGGGATGAGAAACTCGTCCAGTCCTTCGTCGCGGTCGACGTGGAACTCTGGCTGATTCGAAACCGGCGGACCGGCGAACGACTGTTCGTCGACGCCCTGGAATACGAGCGGATCTTCGGAGAGGCACCGACCTCGACCGGACTCGCCCGCCTGCCCCCAGTGCCGTCGAGGGATCCGTTGACCGGCCTCCTCGACACCGCGGATCCCGACGAGCCGGTCCCGACCGCGAGCGAACGGGACAAGACGATCGAATTCCTCCAGGACCTGCCCTCTCGAAGGCCGACGCTCGGTCCCGAGGACGCCGCGGACTGGGTCTCGCTGGGGCAGGTTGTCACCCGCGACGAGCTCCTCGTGCTCCGCGCCGACGAAGCCGCGGCGTACGGCTTCACCAGCGCGGAGGTCGCCGACGATCGCGCGTTGCTGAAGTTCTTCGGGGCGAAGTCGTCGATCCGTTACGAGACCACCTGGTCGGAAGGACTGGTCCGATTCCTGACCCTGTGGCCGGTTCGAGCCGTGCTCATCGCAGTCATGCTGGTCGGATTCTTCATCGAGACCGCGGCACCCGGATACGGGGCGTTCGGCCTCATCTCCATCGCGGCGCTCGCACTGCTGCTCGGCGCCCCGCTGCTCGCAGGCATGGCGGAGTGGTGGACCGTCGCGATCGTCCTGATCGGACTGATGCTCGCCGCGTTCGAGTTGTTTCTCCTGCCGGGATTCGGGGTCGCGGGCATCGCGGGCGGAATCTGCATCTTCGTCGGCCTGGTGGGCACCTTCGTCGGTGGTCGCCCCTTCGATGACGGGGTGCGGGACGGACTGGTGCATGGCCTGCTCGCGACGACGATCGGCTTCATCGGCGGAGGCGTCGGAATCTGGCTGCTCCTCAAGAACATCCCGCGACTTTCGTTCGCCCGTCGGATCGTCCTCTCGGATGCGGTGGGCCTGGGCATGGACGATTCCACCGGACGCCCGCTGCCGGTACCCGCGCCGGCGATCGATACCATTATTCCAAGGGGGACCGAAGGCGTCGTCGTCTCGCCCCTCCGAACCTCGGGAAGAGTTCGCTTCGGCGATCGCCTGATCGACGCCCAGAGCGTCGGGGCCTACATCGACCGCGGCGACCGGGTGAGAGTCGTCACGGCGGACGACTTCGGCGTCAAGGTGGAGCGCATCGAATCATGAACGAGACCCTTTCGACCGGATTCACGTTCCTCGCCCAGGCCCCGACCGATCTGCCACCGGACAGTTCGTGGCTCGTCATCGGCATCGGCCTCGGCCTTCTCGCCCTCGCGATCTTCGCGATCGAACTGTTCATTCCGACCGCGGGAATGCTCGGCATCCTCTGCGGCGCCGTGGTCATCGCATCCATCATCAGTTTCTTCTATCACTCCACCAGCGCGGGCGTCTTCGCCATCGTCACCTACATCGTGGCAAGTCCGTTCATCCTGGTCTACGGCGTGAAACTCTGGTCGGGAAGCCCGATCGGCCGGCGACTGATCCTCGGTGGCACCGAGACCGTCGCGACCAGAGGTCTCGACGNGGAGGAAGTGGCGGACGAACTCGCGAAGCACCGGGAAGCGGACCGGGAAGCCGCCGACGCCCTCATCGGCATGATCGCGGTCGCGGCCACCCCGCTGCGACCGGTCGGGGTGATCCGGCTCGGTGACCGCCGGATGGACGCCCTCGCGGAATCCGGCATCATCGATCAGGACACCGAGGTCGAGATCGTCGAGATCATCGACAATCAGATCAAGGTGCGTCCGAAGGACCTGGCCACCGGATGAGACGACGCCGGTCCCGAAACGGGTAGGATGTCCGGGAACTTCCGAAAACTGGAGAGGAATCCGAATGGCAAACTGGGAAATCGTCGCGCTGGCCGTCGCCGGCCTGTTCGCGCTCGTGGTGCTCGCGATCTTCGGCCGCTTCGCAGGGCTGTGGATCCAGTCGATCGTTTCCGGTGCGCCGGTCGGCCTGCTCGACCTCTTCATGATGCGACTTCGAAAGGTCTCGCCCGGCGTGGTGGTGAGCAACCGCATCACCGCGAAGAAGGCTGGACTGGAACTCTCCGCCGCCCAGCTCGAGGCGCATTACCTCACCGGCGGAACCGTGGAACGCGTCGTCCGGGCGATGATCGCCGCCGACAAGGCCAAGATCGACCTTCCGTGGGACCGCGCCACGGCGATCGACCTCGCGGGACGTGACATACTCGAAGCCGTCAGGACCTCGGTCGACCCCAAGGTGATCGACTGCCCGAGCGCACAAGGCACGCGTCCCACGATCGATGCGGTCGCAGGCGATGGCATCCAGCTGCGGGCGCGAGCTCGAGTCACCGTGAGAACGAACATCGCCCAGCTGGTCGGTGGTGCGACCGAAGAGACGATCGTCGCCCGAGTCGGCGAAGGCATCATCTCGACCATCGGCTCCGCCGAAAGTCACAAGCGGGTGCTCGAGAACCCGGATCAGATCTCGAAGACGGTGCTCGCGAAGGGGCTCGACTCCGGTACCGCGTTCGAGATTCTCTCCATCGACATCGCGGACGTCGACGTGGGAACCAACATCGGCGCGAAGCTCCAGACCGACCAGGCCGAGGCCGACACCAAGCGGTATCAGGCCGAGGCGGAACAGCGACGCGCCCTCGCGATCGCCCACGAAGCGGAGCACAACGCCGACGCGGCGAAGAACCGCGCTCTGGTCATCCTCGCCGAGGCGGAGGTGCCGAAGGCGATGTCGCAGGCGTTCCGAGATGGAAACCTCGGAATCATGGACCACTACCGGATGCAGAACGTGGTGGCCGATACCGCGATGCGAAACACGGTCGCGGAAGGTGACGAGAACACGGAAGGCTGATCACCGTCGACGGTGGCCCGAACGTTCGAACACCTGAGGTCGCGAAGGGTGCGTGCATGCCGGTCCTTCATCTGGTCATTCCCTTCCTCGACGAGGAGGCGACGCTCGAGGAGGTCGTCTCGAAGGTCGAACGGGTGGCATGGCCTTCCGGCTGGTCCGCCCGCATGGTCCTCGTCGACGACGGATCCGCCGAAACCGCAAGATCCGTATCGACATCGCTTCAGGAAGACCGCGACAACGTCGAACTCCTCGCCCACGCTTCGAACCGAGGCAAGGGCGCCGCCGTCCGCACCGGTTTCAAGCACACCCTCGACGTCGCCGACGACGACGACCTCGTCGGCATCCAGGACGCGGACCTCGAATACGATCCCGCGGATCTGGTTCGATTCGTGCAGACCTTCGATCGAATGTCCGCCACCGATGCCGTGGTCGGGAACCGGTGGCTCGAAGTCCAGCCGAACGTGGTCCGAAGGGCCCATCGCTTCGCGAACGGCCTGCTGACCCTGACCTCGAACCTGTTCACCGGCCTCCGGATCCACGACATGGAGTGCTGCTACAAGGTCATGCGGGTCCCGATGCTTCGTCGGGTCCTGCCGGACCTCGATGAAGACCACTTCGGTGTGGAACCGCAGCTCGCCGCGGCACTGGCGCGACACGATGCCTCGGTCGCGGAGGTCGGGGTTTCCTACGACCCGAGGAGCTTCGCGGAAGGCAAGAAGATCGGCCTCCGGGACGGATTCGAGGCCTTGTCCGCGATGTTCCGGGAATGGCGTCGAAGCCGCAGCGCGGCGAGAAAGCCACGCCGATGAGGCTGAGTGAAGAAGCTCGCGCGGGTCTGCCACGCGGTTTTCGACTGGTCCTGCAACTCGTCGGCTTCGCCATCGGACTCGCACTCGTCGTCTGGTGCGTCAAAGGCGCATTCGAGGGCGGCGAAGATGGCTGGACCCGGATGAAGGAGGCGGACGGCGGCCTGATCGCCGCGATGCTCGGTTGCTCGATCGCAAGCCTGATCGCGAACGGGGCGATCTTCTTCGCGACCATCCGCCCCGTGCATCGCGAGCGTTTTCTCGTGCTGCAGGGGGTCAATCTCACGGCGGCGCTCTTCAACTACGCGCCGATCCGGCTCGGCGTGATGAGCCGTTATCTGTACCACGTCCGAGTGGATCGCTTCTCGATCCTCTTCGTCACCGGCTGGATCGCCGTGGTCGCGATCGCGGTGGTCGGCGTGATGGGCGCCGCAGTCGGTGCGACCCTCCTTCAACCCGAACCTGGGATCGCGTGGGCGTTGCTCTTCATCGCGCCCCTCGTGGCGCTCGTGCTCACGCTTCCGATTCTCGCCGGGCTTCCGATCGTTCGCCGCTTCACCCGCGGCGGCGAGGCGATGCTGACCGATCGAAGGTGGATCGCCCTCGCCTTCGGGCTGCGGGCCTTCGACCTCGCCATGTGGGCGGTCCGGCTCGGCATCGCCGCGTCCATCCTCGGCATCGAACTTCCGGTCGGCGATGTCCTGCTCCTCGCGGTGACCGCCCTGGTGGTGGCCCTGAATCCCCTGGGAAGACTCGGATGGCGCGAGGCCGCGGTGGCGTTCCTGGCGGCACGGCTCGCGACGCCGAGCCTCGACGCCGGCGAACTCGATGCGACCTTCCAGCAGCTGGCCCTGCTCGAGAGCGCGTCGGAGGCGATCGTCTCGATTCCACTGGGCCTCCTCGCGTTCATCTGGTGGATTCGTCGGATCCGATCGGGGCGCCCCGAGGCCGTGGCCGCGCGGGACGCCGATCCGAAGTGAGGTCGGGCCGGGCCGACGGCGCTTTTATACGAAAATTTTCGTAAACCATGGCCGCTCTATTGACTAATTTTTTCGTCAAACTAGGATCGTGCTTGTCCGGTCCGTCGGAATCAACCCGAGACCACCCGAATTCACGCCGAAGGCACATTCGAGGCTTCTTTCAATGACATCAATCTTCTCCGCGGTGATCCGCATCGATCGCGTCCAGCTGATGACGCTGACCTGTCTGCTCGTATTCGGCCTCACATCCGAGGGGCTGGCCCAGAAGGGACCGGCGGGCCCCCCCGCATCGCCCGAATCGGATCCCGAAAAGTTCCTCGCGGAACTCGGGGGTGACTTGAAGATGGCGGTGCGGGTGCAGGCGATGACCGGCGACGACGCGAAAGCGGTCTGGGAAGCGGTGTCGAAGCTGGTCGGCGAGGACAAGGAAGAGAACGAAGAGGACGCGAAGGAGAACACCGGCGGACATCTCTGGTACGCGATGCGGGTGCCCGAAGGCGGCGACTTCCGGACGCTGCTCCGACCGGAATTCATCCGGCGGGACATCGATCTCATCGTGAACCGACTCGAACTCGACGACGCGACCGCACCCATCGCCGAGAGCGTCCTGCTCGACTACGAAGATGCCTTCGAGACCGAGGCCTCGCGGTTCCGCGAGTTGCTCGAACTCGGTGCGAGCCAGGTTGAAATCGCACGCCTCGAGCCGATCTTCCAGGCGGTTGACGCATCGAACCAGCGTGCCTTGGAATCCCGAATCGCCGACGGCATGGCCGAGCGTGGCGCGAGTGACGAGAAGGTTCGTGGAACCCTCGACTGGATCGATTCGCGGATGGCCGGCATGCGGACCCGGATCGCGATGCTGGAACCGATGGTGGAAAGACGTCGCGCCGCCATCGAACGAGCCGGTGGTGGCGTCGCCGCCCGCGGCGTGCTCGAGGCCATGAACCGCATGGATCAACGGCGACGGGAACTCCGTACCGCGACCGTCGAGTCGATCGCCACCCTGGTCGAACCCGGCATGGAGGCATCGCTCGACGACCTGCTCGGCGAGATTCGAATTCAGCACGGCATGGCCGACTCCCGGATGGGCGGCGCCACCACGGACATCGTCGCGGCACTCGGGTCGATCGACGCGGCCCCGTACGAGGCGGCCGGACTCGAGGCGGACGAGCCGGAAATGCTGCGGGAGATCGCGACGAGCTTCGATTCCCGGACCGAAGCGAGGATCCGACGGGAGAAACAGGCCCTCGAACTCGCGATCGAGATGATCGAATCCGGGGGCGACGGCGACTCCAAAGTCCGGTCGCGGCTCCGAAACGCCGCGACTGCCGAGCTCACCGCCGAACTCGCGGTGCGGGACGCGATCCTCGGACGGATCGATCTGATCCGCACCCGTCTCGAAGCGATCGATCCCGAGTCCGCCGCCGCGTTTCTGGAAGTCGCTCGTCGGACCGGTTTCCGGGCCCAGATGCGTCCCCGGTGGTGTGAAGAGGCGACCGAATTCGCGCTCGGACTCGAAGGTCTCGACGATGAACGCCTCGCGTCGCTCGCCGAGATCGACGCGGGCATCCGTTCCCAGATCGCGTTTCTTCGCACCACGGCGATTCAACGCCGGCTCGACAGCGAGACCCGCATCGCCCGGGCGATGGTCGAAGCGGTGATGGACGACGGCGTGGAAGCGAAATCCCTCGGCGAACAGGCCTGGCGCGAACCCGGTTACGAAGGGTTCGATCGACTGGACGACCAGGTCGAAGCACAGTTGCTCGCGGCACTCGGGCCGGCGTGGTTCGAGGAACTGCCGCGGCGTCCGGGACGCGACTGGGACGACGCCGGCAAGGGCGGTGGCAAGGGCGGTGGCAAGGGCGGCGGCAAGGGCGGCGGCAAGGGTGCCGGAACGAATGGAAAAGGCGGGAGATCCGCCGGCGGTGCGAAGAACGGCTGAGTGACGGGACCCGGGTTCAACTGCCCGGATGCGAATGAAGAACCGGCCTCATCGACTGACCGCCGGTCTGAAACCCGGTTCCGCGCGATGCGGGTAGATTGCAACCCACCGGCTCGGTTCCGATCCGATTCAATCCTGAGGACTTGGCATCCATGCACCAGAACGATCACTCGCATGCTCATCGTGGAACCATCGGCATCCGGGGTGCTGCGCGGCGGCTCGCGCTTCTCGGATTCATCATCCCGGGGCTCGGATTGCTTTCCGCGGGATGCGGCGGCGACGCCTCGACGGCGCCCGAGGCCGAGCGTTCGGCGACTCCTTCCTCGCCTGCAACCACCTCCGATTCCGCCTCCGACGAAGTGATCGACATCTGGACCCCGGCCGCGATGGGCGAAGTCGCCACCCTCAAGGCGCGGCTCGCGACGGCGGGCGACCCGAACGCGCTCGATCCGACCTTCGGCGTCTCCGCACTCGAATGGGCCGCCGATTTCGGCAAGGTCGACGCGATGAAGGCGATCCTGGA
>NYSY01000035.1 GCA_002683215.1 Planctomycetaceae bacterium | reverse complement strand
GCGGTGACGTAGGGCACGTCCAGCGACCACCACCCGTCACCCTCCGAGCCGAGAGGATGCGCGTCGGGATTGAACCCGTTGAACGACCCTGCCACGGAGACCCCGTTCGCGTTGGGCGCCCACGTCCGGAACGTCGTGCCCTCGCCGTCGGTGTCGTCGTAGAGCGTGGCCCCCGGCCCCGGCCGCGTCGACTGCGCGGTCGCGCGAACCGCCGTCGCGAACGACATCACGGCGACGAGCAGGGCGACGAGGGCGGAGGTGACGGACGACCGGCGGGTCGACGTGTTCAGAACCATGAGAACGACTCCGGTGGAAATTTCCCGACATCGAAGTCTAGCAGCGGTCGATCACGATTCCAGCGGCCACCACGGGGACCGAAGAGATCGTCGGATCGGCCGCGAAGTTCCGAGAATCCCCGCTTCAAGGCAGGCCTGGCCGAATCGAAACCGCCCCCCGGGCAGTGCACGAAGGGCGGCGGCTTGGTGGATGGAGTCTGCGACCGACGCTAGAGCGGTCGGACCCAGATGTTTGCGAAGCGGATCGGATCCGAGTGATCCTGCAGGTAGAGCGGCCCCTTCGACGCCGGCCCCTTGAGCATCGAGGATCCGGTCGGACCCTTGATGATCGCGTTGTTCTGGACCACCACGCCGTTGAAGATCACCGTGCCCATCGGCGGCTCGAGCTGCTTGCCGTCCGCATCGAATCGCGGCGCCCGGAAGATGATGTCGTACGTGTTCCACTCACCCGGCGGACGGCAGGGATTCGCGAGCGGCACGTGCTGGTTGTACCAGGCGCCGGCGGTCCCCCCCGGATAGGTGTCGTTATCGAAGGCCCCGAGGATCTGGACCTCGTAGCGACCCATGACGTAGACACCGCTGTTGCACCCGGACTGCCCGTTGCATTCGCGGCCTTCCGGAACCTGCCACTCGACGTGGATGTGACAGTCGCCGAACTCGGCCCGGGTCCGGATGTCCCCCTTGCCGGGCTTCACCTGACCGATTCCATCGGAATCGATGGTCCACTCGGAGGGTTTGGTGTCGGCGCTTCGCTGCCACGCCTTCCAGCCGGTGCCGGGGCCGAGCAGGACGATCGCGTCACTCGGCGCGGTGCCAGGTCGATCCGGCAGGCCGGGCAGACCGGGCGTGACGACCGGGGGNAGCTCCTCCTGGCCGGCGGTCACCAGCGCGACGCTCGAGAGGATTCCGAACACGAGCGACGCGGTGAGTGTTTTCNTGAGACTCGGCATCTTGAATTCAACTCCGTTTGAACTGAAGCGGACTCGGTGGCCACATGGCGGCCACGAAACCCGCCTGAAGACGTTCTTCACCAGGCGAGACGGCGTTCCGGCAGCGGCCGGACCCAGATGTTCGCGAATTCGAGGGGATCGCCGTGATCCTGGATTCGAATCGGACCGGTCGGCTCGTGGGGCGAGTACTTCGCACGCGATCCGAAGACGGTGATCCCCATGTTCTCCGCGTGATCGAGCACCAGCACGCCGTTGAAGAGAAGCGTGGTGTTCGCGGGACTGACGAGCTTCCCGTCGCCGTCGAAGCGGGGCGCCGTGAAGACGATGTCGAAGGTGTTCCACTCGCCGTTGGGCCGGCAGGGATTGACCATCGGCGGATACTGGCCGAAGAGCGAACCCGCCTGACCGTCCGGGAAGGTCTGGTTCGGATTCGAGCCGACGATCTGCACCTCGTATCGATCGAGGAAGAAGATGCCGCTGTTGCAGCCCTTCTGGCCGTCGCATTCCCGATCCGCCGGAACCTTCCATTCGATGTGGAACTGGCAGTCGCCGAAGGACTGGCGGGTGTGGTTGTCACCGGAGCCGGGGACGACCTTCATGACGCCGTCGTCGCCGACGGTCCACTTGCCGTTCTTCCACGCGTCGAGGCCCGACCCCTTCCCGAGCAGCACGATCGCATCGCTGGGGGCCGTCCCCGGGGTGGTCGCGGTTCCGGGAACTCCGGGCGTGACCATCGCCGGTTGCGGCCGGTCCATGTCGTGGACCTTCCAGTCGTCGGCCCCTTCCCCGTTTCGAGCGTCCGCGAGCGCGAACGCGCCGGCGATGCCGGCGATGCCGGCGATGCCGGCGATGCCGAGCGAAGCAAGAAGAAGACGTGATCGACTGGCTGGCATGGGCGATTCTCCGGGCGTGATTCGACGAACCGGCGGTTCGATGTCGTTCAGGCTCGCAGGTCGCCCGTCGATCGTCAAGAACCCGTCGGAATTCGGTTACTCGGGTCGATTCCGCATGAAGTCGGCGACGTGTGCGAACCTCCCATCGAGGAAGTTGCGCAACTCACCCTCAACGTTCAGATCGTCCATCGCGGCCGCCATGCAGGCGAGCCATTGATCCCGCTCGGCGTTCCCGATGGGGAACGGGGCATGCCGCATTCGAAGCTTCGGATGGCCGTGCTTCTGCATGTACAGCGGTGGACCGCCCATCCATCCGCACAGGAAATCGGAGAGCTTGTCGCGACTCTCGCCGAGATCCTCCGGATGCAACTTCCGAATCGTCTCACAATCGGGCGCTTCNTCCATGTGATCGTAGAAACGATCGACGAGCTCGCGAANCCGCGGTTCGCCGCCGATCGCGTCGAAGGGGGTGTGGTCGGGGCCGAAACTCATCGGGTGGGGTCCTTCTGGAGGGCGTTCTGCTCGACGCAGATTCGGTTCGAAAATCCGGGGTTCATCGGTGATCCGGGCGTTGAACGGACNCCCGCCGCGGCCAGGTGCGTCGGCGTCTTCGCGTCAGGACTCGAAATGGGCATGTTGCTCATCGCTTCCTCACCGATTCGACGCGGGGAATGGCGGATGAAACCCCGAATCGGGCCCTTCCGACACGCTCCCGTTGACGGTCGGACGTCGGATGCTACACTTTCGCGTTCGCTCGCAAGCGAGCAAAGCGGCCCCATCGTCTAGCGGCTAGGACATCAGGTTCTCATCCTGGGAACGGGAGTTCGATTCTCCCTGGGGTCATTCAAGCCCCTCCCCNCGCGGGAGGGGCTTTTTCGTGGTTTGTGAACGGTGAAGTTCGACCACCTTCGCACGGAACGGACGAGTGCCGGAAGAGGCCCGAGCCGGATTCGAGGCGGGAAGCGGTCCCAATGCCCACGAAGTCGTCGACATGGACGCCGTTCGCCCGCCGGCATCCAATACGCTGATGCTTCGATGTCGTCCCAATCACCTTCCAAGCCCACCGCGAGCACGAACATCACCGGCCCGGCGCCCGTGCTCCTCGTCCACATCCCGAAGACCGCCGGAACGGCGCTCTTCGGGATCGCCGCATCGATTCACGGATGGATTCCAGGAGTCACCGGCCGCCGGGTCTTCCACATTCCGCTCGACTGGGACGAACCGGACGATCATCCCGCCGCGATCACGGCGATCCGAAGACGCGTTCCGAGCTCGCTCCTGTATTCCAGCGGGCATTGCACGATCCGCTTTCGCGAGCATCTCCCCGACGACACCCGAGTGATCACCATGCTCCGCGATCCGGTGCAGCGGGTCCGTTCCGCCTATGCCAACATGCGCCGGGATCCGGGAAGCGGCTACCACGCGATCGCCAGCCGAAGCACGCTCGAGGAGATCCTCGAAGCGCGTTCCCTGCCCGAACTCGACAACGGTCAGGTCCGGCGGCTCGCCGGCGTCCAGCCGGACGCGGGCCCCACGGATCGATCGCACCTCGACCTCGCGATTCGAAACGTCGACCGGGAAATCACCGCGGTNGGTTTCACCGAACGCTTCGACGAGTCGTTTCAGCTCTTCCGCACCGAGCTCGGATGGCCGCGACGCGGCTACATGCCCTGGAACGTCGCGCCGAAAAAGGACCGTGGATCCTCACCGGCGCCGGAACTGCTCGCCCTCATCGCCGAGCGAAACGCCTTCGACATCGAGCTGCATGAGCATGCGACCCGACGCTTCGATGCCCGAATCGCAGCGCTGGGCCCGGNATTCGAGGCGGAGGTCGAACGAACTCGCCGGTTCAATCGGAACTGGTATCGACACTGGCATCGATTCGGGGTCGGACCGTTTCGAGCCGCCAAGCGCAAAGTGGTCTCGGTTCGGCGGCGGCTCACCTCGCCGCCAAGNGACTGATCCGAGACCGGATCAGGAACATGGTCCCCACGCGCCGATCACGAGCCCGAGGTCGGCGGCGTCGACGACCCCATCGCCGTCGACGTCGGCGGGACATTCGCCCGGACATCGCCCCCACGAGCCCAGCACGATCGGGAGATCCGCGCCGTCGACCCTTCCGTCGCCATTGAAGTCCGCGGGACACGGACGCGGGCGGAACTCGAACCAGTTCAGATTGAACGGCGTGGACCCCCGGTTCTCGAATCGCATGATCTGCGGGCCGGACTCGAGGACGACGCTTCGCGTGAGCGTCGACCAGTCCTGGTACCCACCCGTGCCGGGCACCGGGATCGTTCCGTTCGAATCGACCCCGTCGAATCTCAGCCCGAATCGCGCGTTCGATCCCGGTGATGCGACTCGGACGTCCAGCAGGAATTCGCGGGCGTCATCACCGGGCACCTCGATCGTGTATTCGATCCACTCCCCCACCGCGATCCAGCCGACGTTGAAGCCGCCGCCCGCATCCTCGGATACCTCGATGTCGACGCCTTCAAGGACCCGGAACCGATTTCCGTTGTTCGTCGCGTCACTGTCCAGGTAACTCACGCCGGATCCACCGAGGTCGTAGTGTTCCGCCTCCACCCNGCCGGGAAGCCGGATCGGTGCACCATGGAACGGCGTGCCGACGATCGGATCGGGAAGATCACCGGCCGCGGTCACCAATGCGAACCGGCTCGCCGATTCACGTCCGTCGTCGGTGTCGGCGAAGACCAACCCCGATTCTGCGTCGCATCGGAGCAGACGGCCTCCCGCGTCCCGGGCGCGAATGACGTGGTCGCCGTCCGGCGCCTGGATCCACTCGAAGATCGTGGCGTCCTCAACGGCCACGCCGTCGGCGCGAAGTGGCTCACCATCACCAGTCGTTCGTACCCGGCCGCCCCCCAGCGCGCGGAGTCGAAACAGACGCCCCGCGATCTGCTCGACGACGAATGCATCCGCGTCCAGGCCTCCGGTGTAGGCGTCGCGATCCGCGAGGAGTCGGTCCCCCGAATTCTCGGCCACGCGGACGAATCGACCCACCCCACGCTGGTAGAGCCCGATGACGTTGCCGTCACCGGGAATCTCGGGCGAGCCCAGTGCCGGCCAGCGGGCCGTGACGGAATCAGGAGTCCAGATCGTACCGGCGAGATCGATCTTCGAGCGGAAGAGATGGAGATCCTCGTCGTCCGCGCCAAGCCACTGGAACTGCATCCAGCCGTTGAGAAACCGTTCGTACATGCTGTTGTAACCCTGGCCTTCGGTATCACCGGGCCAGAACTCGGTCGCGAGCAACGGCGGGAAGTCCGGGCTCGACTGCATGATCGTGATCGCGTTCTCGATGCCGGCCTTGCTCTCGTAGCCGTGGTGCGCGAAGCCCGCATTGTCCCACGAAACGCCCTGGGACACCAGATACTCGGCACCGAAGGTCGGATCCCCCGCGAACCCCATGAAACTACCGAGCAGGATGAGCGTTTCAGGCGCCCATTGACGCATCAGTTGATACAGCTCGGCCTGCTTGTTCCAGTCCTCGATGGTCCATTGGCTCGGGGTGTAGAGCGCCGGTTCGTTGTGGGCCTCGTAGATCACGTGGGTCTGCTGCCGATAGCGAGGGGCGTAGACCGTCCAGAAATCACGCGCAAACTGCATGTCGTGGATCGAACCGTTCTCGCCGTTGCATCCGATCGTGATGATCAGGTAGAGCCCCGCATTCGCGGTCGCCTCCACCAACGCGTCGGCATCCTTCAAATTGACGCCGGCGGGATCGGGGTTCTGGGACGAGTCACCTTCAAGGTAGAGATGAACGGTATTGAGTCCGAACTGCACCGCCAGGCGACGGAGCTGATCGGTCGTCGGCACGGTCTTGGGAAGGCTCCCGTACGGGTCACCGCCGTCCCACCCGAGGCTCACCCCTCGAAGCAGCGTTCCTTCGTCGGTCAGGATCACCTTGTAGCCNAGGCTCGAATCGATGAGCGGTCGGCCTCGCTGTTGNGCGGCCACGGGCGACACCGCCGCGAGGGCCGGAAGCAGCGCGATCACCAAAGTCAGGAATCGCAAGGTCATGACGCGCGTTTTCCGGTTCGAGGCAGGAGCCCGCCGGGTCCCTGGAGCGACCGCGACGACGGAACGACCCCCGAATATAGGCCCAGAAGTCGATCGGACCAGCGAGAATCGGACGAGCGAATCGTCATCGATCGTTTTTCGCGTCGATACCGTGATGGCTGCGGTGGGCCCGCGACGGAACGCGATCNGGCCGGCCTCGGTGCCGGGAACGGGCCTGCGACCGCGTCATGTCTGAAGATGTCTTCGCCGGGCCGCGGTGAAACGGCCGAACCCCGCCGCTCAATCCGAGAGAAGTCCCCGCAGGTACTGACCATACGAATTCTTGGCCATCGCATCGGCGAGCGACTGGAGCTGCCCGTCGTCGATCCAACCATTGCTCCAGGCGATCTCCTCGGGGCAGGCGACCTTGAGGCCCTGACGGTCCTCCAGCGTCTGGACGAACTGCCCGGCCTGAAGCAGACTTTCGAACGTCCCGGTGTCGAGCCATGCGGACCCTCGTCCGAGGCGCTCGACGGAGAGCGAGCCTTGCTGCAGATAGAAGTCGTTGATGCTGGTGATCTCGAGTTCGCCCCGAGGCGAAGGCTTCACGTTGCGAGCGATCTCCACGACCTGCTCGTCGTAGAAATACAGACCGGTGACGGCGAAATTGGACTTCGGCTTCATCGGTTTCTCTTCGATGCTGGTCGCACGCATCTCATCGTCGAACGCGACGACTCCGTACCGTTCCGGGTCCGCGACGCGATAGGCGAAGACGGTCGCACCCGTCTCGCGATCACTGATCGCCTGCAGGCGATTCCGCAGGTCGGCGCCGTAGAAGATGTTGTCGCCCAGCACCAGGGCGCTGGGACGGTCCTTGACGAAATCCGCACCGATGATGAACGCCTGGGCGAGTCCGTCGGGTGAGGGCTGGATCGCCCACTCGATCTGCATGCCCCACTGGGATCCGTCACCGAGCAGATTCTGAAACATCGCCTGCTCGTGCGGCGTGGTGATGATCATGACCTCGCGAATATCCGCCAGCATCAGCACCGACAGCGGGTGATAGATCATCGGCTTGTCATAGACCGGGAGCAGTTGCTTGCTCACGCCCCGGGTGATCGGGTGGAGTCTG
>NYSY01000034.1 GCA_002683215.1 Planctomycetaceae bacterium | reverse complement strand
CGCGATGAGGGTCGCCCGGCTGAGACAAGGGAACAGTTGATCGCAGGTCTGCGGCATCCGTGCCGGTCCCGTTGGAGGCGGGACGACCCCATGGGTCAGGAATCAGCGGTCTCGGGAAAAGGGGCCACATCGTGGTACGAGAGATTTTTGTTGTCGCCGGACTCCTGTCCGCAGCCACCGCCATCCCATCCAACGCCATGGCTCAGAATGGCTTCGGGGGCTCTCTGCAGCTCTTCTCCGGCACCGGCGACGCCGCCTGGGTCGCGGGCGAGGATGGTGCGACCGAATGGCTTGACGACGGCTACCGATTCACCGGCTCGGATTCCAGCGGTGGCTGGAACGTGAACTGGGACATGCTTGGCGCCTCCGGCGTGAACGACAGCATCACGCTGAACTTCACCGTGACGAACCTCTCGTCCACGACGCAGACCTTCTTCCTGTTCGCGACCCAGGAGATCGACGCGCTCGAATCGACGCTCGCCGGCGGTTCCATCGCCGGCAGCTTCACGGATCTCAATGGAGACGGCGTCACCGTCTCGTCCGTGGCCGGCGACTCGATCTTCACCGGTTTCTTCGACGCGACGACCTTCGACCCGTTCGACGGAACCGTGATCGCCACGCTGCTTGACGACACCACGGCATCCGCCGGCAGTTTTCTTTCCGGCAACTACGATGCGGAGGCGTTCGGTGACTTCCCGGTCATACCGGGACAGGCCGCCGGCAGCGTCGACTTCAATTTCGGAATCGCCCTTCGCTTCGACGTCTCCGCCGGCGACACCGCCGCCTTCACGTCGAGCATGGTGGTCGCCGTTCCGGGCCCCGGGGCCATGGCCCTGCTGAGCCTCGTTGGAATCCATCGTCGCCGACGACGCGACTGACCCGACGATGGACCAAGGGCGTTGCGGCGCCGATAACCGCCGCAGACGGCACGACCGGATGCGGCCTCGAAGAAGCTGGTGACCGTACTCCACCNTCGCTTGAAAAGACGACCTCAGGAAGCACGGTTGCCTGCGGGAACAGGATCGTTCGCATCGGTTTGCGACTCGATCGAGGACAACAGAGAGGGCGCTCGAATGCGGACTCGTGCCGTGATTCGGCGAGGAGAGTGGTTTCAAGGGCGTGCCTCACCGGCATCCTGCGAACTGAAAAGGGGTTGCGACGTGATGCTTGTTTCGAAAATGAGATCGGGTCTTCTGGCGAGCGGGCTTCTTCTGGTGTCCGCCTCCGCGTCCGCGGGTTTCGAAGACGGTCCCGATCTCTCGGTCGGCTGGATCGTCGACGGCACCTCCTACAGCGGGACACTCGTCGGCACGGATCTCGGTGGCGGGCTGTACAGCTACGCCGCGACGACGTCGGACACCGGCTTCTCCATCGACTGGGCGATGACGGTGAACGACAACGGCTCCAGCGGCGGCTTGCAGCTCCTGGGGAGCTCGGTCGGCGTGACGAATCTCCTCGCCGACGATTCCGAGTTCTCGCTCTCGATCCTGCTGCCGACGATGTTCGGTGACGGCCAGGCCCTCTACGGAGGAAGCGTGNGCGGCACCCTCACCGGCGGGGTGGGCAGTGGCCTGCTGGCCGGCCTCGACGACGGCTCCTCACTCTGGTCGGCGTCCGTGGACGGCACGATGATCGCGCAGTTGATCGAGGATCCGTTCCTGATCACCACCGATCCCTTCGAATCCGCCGCGATCCCCGCGGCCGCGTTCGGCGAACCCATTCCGAGTCTTGAAGGAATCTCACCCACCGCCTCGATGGGCGTGGACATCAACTTCCTCCTCGGCGGCGGGGACACCGTCGCCATCACCAGCACCTTCGTGGGGCAGATTCCAACGCCCGCGACGCTGGCGCTCTTCGGACTCGCCGGTTTCAACCGACGCCGCCGACGCGCCTGACCACGCTTGGACCGAATTGCGAGTGATGCCCTTTCGCTCGACCGATCATTCCCTGTACCAGTGACGGCGGCCTTCCTCTCGGGGGGGGCCGCTGTCATGTACGGGTGGATTCGGATCCGCGTCGACGGTCGGTTCAGTCGTCGCCGGTGACGGCCGGCTCCGCTTCGGCGGCCGGTTCCTCGACCGCGGTCTTCGGTTCGAGATCCGGCTCGATCTCGTCCTCCACCTCGACGACCGCTTCCTTCTTCTTCGGCGGTGCTGGTGCGGCGGGACGGAGTTCCTTCGCCTGCGGNAGATCGTCGAGGGTCGCGAGGCCGAAGACCTCGAGGAANTCNCGGGTNGTCCCNTANAGCATCGGACGACCGACCTCCTCGGCCCGTCCGGCGATCCGCACCAACCGTCGCTCCATCAGCCCGCGAAGCACCTCTCCGGAGGCGACCCCTCGGATCGATTCCAGATCGGCCCGGAGGATCGGCTGGCGATAGGCGATGATCGCGAGCGTCTCGAGCGCAGCCTGACTCAGCCGGGAGTGCTGACGAACGCCCTTCAGCCGGGCGATGTCGGCGGCGTACTCGGGGAGCGTGAGGACCTGAAGCCCTCCCGCGACCCGTTCGATTCGAAAACTCCGGTTCGCAGCGTCGTAGTCCGCGTTCAAGGCTTCGATCGCCTCGCGGATCGACGCCACCGGTCCCGGACCGACCGGACCTTCATCGGCTGAATCGTCATCGGCCTCGCGAGCGTCGGCGAGCAGGTCGAGGATCGAGGCGATCTTCCGCTCGCCGAGTGGACGATCCGCGGTCATCACCACTGCTTCGACCCGCAACTTCAAGTCATGATCGTCGGACATGCGTGCTTCTCACGACGGAACGAACGGGAGCCGTGAGTCGGTTCCCTTCGGGTTGGAGCGTACCGCGCTCGAGAACGTCCCGCCCGCGCGCCAACGCGATGAGAACGCGACCTCCTCCGGGGATTGGGATCCGGGAAGGCGTGTGGAACGGCTTGCGGGGAAGCGGCGGGCCCGATCAGCCGGCCGAACCAGCGAGCGACAACGCCGCGGCGGCGACCTGTCGTTCGTGTTCGAGCCGCTCCCGGGCTTCGGGAGAATGCGTGCCGGGCTCCGCGATCGCCGCCACGGCCGCGTCGAATCGCGACTTCGCGGCCGCCGTGTCGATCTCGGCGATGGGGACGATCTCGTCCGCCACGAGAACCAGCTTGTTGTCATGCATCTCCGCGAAACCGCCGGCGAGCAGGAAGTTCTTCTCGGCACCCTGCTCGTACCGGATTCGAAGCCGTCCGGTGCCGAGCCTTCCCACGAACGGTGCAGCACCGGTGAGGATGCCGCGCTGGCCGTCCCACTGCGGGAACTCCACCTCGGCGACCTCGTCGTCCAGGATCTGCTCGGAAGGGGTCACGATCGCACAGTTGAAGTTCGCCACGCCAGGTCTCCATCGGTCCGGGGCGTCCTCTTCGGAGGACGACCGCAGGACGGAACATGGTAGCGGATCCGAGCGGTGATCCCAGTCATTCCGAATCGACCCCACCACCGATGGAGGAACCACCGCCGATTCTCCCGGACCGGAACGCCAGCTCCGCATTGGTGAATTCGGGATCGTCGGTGACCTCGCGGTCGATGCACGCCGCCAGCCAGGCCGGGGGTTGGATCGCCAGCGCGGCCTCCCGGTCGATTGCCTCGACCTCCGCGAGGGCCAGGGCCGGCGTCTGAAACCAGTCGATCTCCCAGAGGAGCCCCGCTTCCGGGATACGCCATCGCACTTTCTCGAGACGGCGACCGGCCGTTTCGGCCCACGCCGCCTCGAACGCCCCCGCGGTGATCGGTCGTTCGATCTCGCGGCGAATGAGCCCCGCTCCGCCCTTGAGCGTGTGCACGTGCCGAACCACGGTCCGCCCGCCCTCCATCGTGCGGATCTCGCGAATCCGTCCGACGGCCGGAACCTCGGCGTCCCGAACCACCCGTCCGGTCATGGCCACGAAGTCCGATTCGGAAGGGGCCGGAAGATATCCCTGGCGGATCTCCCAGCGTTCAGCACCACTGACCAGCGGTCGGGAAGGGTCCTGGAGTCGGGCCGGGAGTCGGTGCAGCAGCCACTTTCGTTCGATCTCGAATCCGTCGGACGGCGGTCCGGTCACGACGCACCGGACGCCGCACCGACGCCGAAATCGTCCGCCATTCCCGCGACGAGATCCGCGAGCACGAACTTCATGTTCACATTCCGGCCGATTCGAAACTCGGCATCGGCGATTCGCTCGATCGCCCGCGCGATTCGTTCGACGGCATCATCGTCCCCGGCGGCCGCCGATGCATCGAGACCGAGCCGGAGACGCGTCGCGAGCACCGCGGCGAGATGCGCGAGCCCCGCCTTGTTCGCCGCCTCCTTCGAGGCGCGCTTGTCCGCCTTGACCACACGCTTCGCGTATTCGTCGACCAGCTCGTGAAGCGTGTCCGCGAAGTTGGCCGGCCACTCCCCGGACTCGAGGCGGGCCATGCCCGGCGCCACCGTGGTGCTCCAGTGGAGCATGCCGCTCGATTCCGCCATCTCGAGTCGTCCCGGACTCCCATCGGAGAAGGCGAGGAGCCAGTCGCGACTCGCCGCGTCGACGGCGACGGAACGCCGGTCGAGCCAGGCATTCATCGAAGCCTCGTCGAGACCACGGAAACCCACTCGTCGGCAGCGACTTCGAACCGTCGGCAGCAGACGTTCCTCGCGAGTCGTGACGAGGATGATCACCACCCGCGACGCCGGCTCCTCGAGCGTCTTGAGGAGGACGTTCTGTCCGACCTGATCGAGCAGCTCCGCCTCCTCGATGATGAACACCCGCCGGACACCCTTGTAAGGCGTGCGAGCGTGGACGGCTTCGTACTGCTTGCCATCGACCTCACCGCCGAGCATGTGCTCGCGGAGCACGCCGACGGGGATGTTCGACTGCTTCGAGGCTCGAAGCCTCGTGGAATCGCTGTCCGCCGCGAGCTCCTTGCGGATGACCTTCAGATCAGGATGGGTACCGGCGTCGATCAACAGTCCCGCCTCGGAGTCGAGCGGCGGTGCGAACGACTCGATCTGGGCTGGGGTGGGATCGGGCTCCAGCAGGAATCGCGCGAATCGGATGGCCGCCGATGTCTTCCCGACGCCGGATGCGCCGTGGAAGATCCACGCCTGCGGAACACGACCTCCACGAAGCGTCACCCGCAGTTCCTCGACCGCCGACGCCTGTCCGAGGATCGGATCGCGACCTCGCGGATCGCCCTTCGATCCCGGAACTCTGGGGAGGTCGTCCTTCTTCTTCACGGTGCCTCCGGAACCGAGACCAGCCTGCACTGCTGGGGCACCTGAGTCGACGGGTCCCCGGGACGCAGTTCGATCGCCGCCTCCTCACCGTTGATCAGGTGCACCGGGAAGTCCTTGAACAGCGCCTCGACCTCTGGAGCGAACAGCGTGCTCCGACCGTCGTAGGCCCGGCTGTCGAACACACCGACGGTGACGACGCTCATTTCGGTCACGGAATCATGGTGGTACCACGCGTCGAAGCCGCGGCGCTCCAGTTCGGAACACTTCGCCTCGGCGGCCCTTCGTACGTCTTCCCAGGAGATCTCGTCGGTGCCGAAAGTTCCCCAGCATGCGACCTGAAGCGTGTAGAGCGGATCGACCCTCGGGTACATCATCCGAAGCCGACGCAGATCACGTTCTCCCATCGGAGAGTCGTCGGGCAGGATGGAGAGGAATGCCCGCGGGAAGGCGGGGCCTCCGTTGCGCTGCATCCCCTTGATGCGGTCCCGGGCCACGGCCGCCGCCGGATCCGTGGCACTGGCGAACCGCCCGAACCAGATCGCGGATCCCTTGCTCGTGGACCGGATGAAGATTTCGCGGAGTTCCGGGAAGGTCCGGACGATGTCCTCGCGAATCGATCGTGCCTGAAGCGGGTGGGCATCGCCGACGACCGTGACCAGCATCAACGACCACCGGCCTCGACCACCGCCGTCGGCCGCACCCGGCCCGACCTTGTCGCCGAATTGGGATGCCATCGCCTCCGTTCGAGCGTCCAGGAAGACCTCATCACCTTCATCCATGAGGCCAGCGGTCGCATCCAGTCGCCGCGGGGCGTCCCCTCGAACGGCGGAATCGCCCTTCTTGTCCTTCTCACCGCAGGCCGCCGGAAAAATCGTGAAAATCGACGTAATTGCGAGGACGGCGATGCGGCCCCCGCGAATCGCCCCACGTCCGTGAAATATCCCGGTTCGCGATCGAGGCTGGATGGGATTACGGGACACGCCGTTCTGATCGGTCATCAAGGCCGTCTCCAAGGGAACCCACGGAAAGGAATCGACACCCTCGGGGATTTCATAAATCCATTCCGGAAAATGACTTGCGCCGTTCAGTGGGGAATCGTGCCCCACTCAAGTAATTCGACTCAAGACGACGATATGAATGTCAGCACGGAGAGGCAAACGAACCCCCCTCGCCTCCCCGCGTAGCGAAGCATTCACGAAGCAGTTTCACCCCAGACTTGCGACTTCACCCAGAGTCGCCGAGGTATCAAGACCAATGTCCGTCACCGCCACCATCCCCGGAAACCGTTGTTCGTCAGCG
>NYSY01000033.1 GCA_002683215.1 Planctomycetaceae bacterium | reverse complement strand
CCTCGCCGAGGCGGTCGGAGCCGCCGGCATCAAGGTCGCCATCGGCGGCGAGGGTGCGGACGAGATCCTCGGGGGGTATGAACCGATTCTCCGCCTCGTCGCGCAGATCGCCGCGGCCGATCCCGGACCGGAGGTCGCCGCCGCCACCCTGCTCGAATCGGCGTCGTGGATCGCGCCCGGCGCGAAGGCCACGGTGCTCGCCGAACGCTGGGTCGATTCCATCGGTCACGATGTGGTCTTGATCGACGAACTTGCTTCGGCGATCGACGCGGGCGGGAGCGCCGCCGAGCCCCGGTCGTATCTGAACTGGCTCCAGACCGTGAACCTTCCTGGCCTGCTCGGCCGACTCAATGCCGCCTGCATGCTGGCCTCGGTCGAGGCGCGGCCGCCGTTCGCGGACCGACGATTCGCCGAGACCGTCGCCCGGGTCGACACCGCGGACCTCTTCGGCCCGGAGTCGGACGGCGCCTTCCGGACCAAGACCGTCCTGCGGCGCGGGTTCGCCGACCAGGTGCCGGCGGAGATCGTCGCCCGGCCCAAGGCGAGCTTTCCCACCCCGTTCGCGCCGTGGGCGGCCACGATGCTCGCCGACCCGTCCGTCTCGGACGCCCTTCGTCCCCTGATCCGACCGGAGGTGTCCTCGATTCTGGATGCGGATTCGGCGGCCTATCCAATGCAGGCGTGGCCGCTTGCGAATCTCGGACTCTGGGCGGTCGAGACCGGCATCATCCTCGACCCATCCTGACCGAGACCCGGTACGCTGCGTTGGTGACGACGTCCCTCCGAATTCGAATTCGAAACGCCGAAGCCACCGGTCTCGAAGAGGAGATCCGCGAATTCTCCGCGCCCGCGATCTTCGGTCGCAGCCGGGACGTGGACGTGCTCCTGCTCGACCCCGGCGTCTCCCGAAGGCACGCGTCCCTCCGCCCGAGCGAGGACGGCGGCTGGTCGATCGAGGATCTCCATTCGACGCGGGGCACCTGGGTGAACGGGCGGCGACTCGAGCCCGGTGAGACCACCGCGATCGCCGAAGGGGACCTCGTCGAGATCAATCCCTGGAGCCTGCTGGTGCTGGGAAGGGAGGCGACGGCCGGGGTCGTGCTCGACGACGGCGACGTCGGTGGCTCGATCGCCGAAGCGGTGTCCGACCCGCAGCTGCGGGATCGATTCGACGGTCTGGTGAGCGCGGTGCGGCGGGCGTCGACCCGGACCGGCGAGGAGGAGGTCTTCGGCGCGCTGCTCGAATGCCTCCTCGACGGTTGCGAACTCGACCGCGCGATGATCCTGCGGATCGAGAACGGGATCACGCGGGCGGTGGCGATTCGGTCGTCCGAACGCGCCGAGGAGATGAGCCCGCGGCCGTTTTCCGCGACCCTGCTCCGGGCGTCGATCGAGTCCGGGCGGACGGTCCGGCTGGAGGAGCATCCCGACGTCGATCAGGCGCAGAGCTTCGCGATCGCGGGCGTGCGCGAGGCGTTGTGCCGGTGCGTCGATCAGGATTCGACCGACGCCTCGGTGCGGCTCGCGGGGTACGCGGACTGCCGGATGGGCATCGCGGACGACGAACTGGTCGCGTGGTTCGACGCGATCGCCGAGCTCTGCGCCGTCTCGATCCGCATGCAGCAGGGCCGCCTCGCGGAATCCGAGCGGGCGCAGATGGTGGCGGAGATGAACGCGGCCCGCGCGGTGCAGGAAGTCCTGCTGCCGAGCGAATCGGGATCGATGGGTGATCTCTCCTGGCAGATCGTCGCGATCCCCGGCCGAACCATCGCGGGCGACCTGGTCGACCTGCGTCGGATCGGTGACGGTCTCCACGTGGTGCTCGGCGACGTGAGCGGCAAGGGGGCCCGGGCCGGCATGGTCATGGCGGGGACCCAGGCCTGTGCCGACACGCTCGCCGCGTCCGGGCTGACGCCGTCCGAGATCGTCGAGCGACTCGACGAATGGGCGATTCGAACCATCCCGGAGGGCTGCTTCATCACGCTCTGGTGCGGTCGGCTCGATTCGAGCGGCGGCGTCGAGTTCGTCGATGCCGGACATGGGCTCGCGCTGGTGCAGCATGCCGATGGTTCGATCTCGCCGCTGGTCGGGGAACGCCGGCCGCCGCTCGGGATCGAGCCGTTCCCCGCCAAGTCCTCGAAGGCCACGCTGCAACCGGGTGAGGCGTTGATCCTCTTCAGCGACGGCCTGATCGAAGAACCCTCGTCTGCGCGTGATGGTGATCGCTACGGGCTCGAGCGCATCGAAGCGTCCATCGACGCGCACGGCGCCGATCCCGCCGCGATCCTCGCGGACCTCGTCGACTGGTGCGAGCGGGATCACTTCGACGACGACCTGACGGTGCTGGTCATTCGTCGCAACTCGAACTGAATCGGCCGAGTCCTGCGGCATCACCGCTGCAGGCGGCTCGCCGTCCACCACCACGAACCCCACCGTCGGTGTCGTCCGGGACGATTCCAGGGAGCGGCCCGGTGTGGCCGAGCGTTCTTCGGGAGGCGGTCCGGCTCGAACGGTCAGTTCAGGTTGCAGTAGGTGTCGGCGAGCAGCACGCAGAATTCGTCCCAGTCACCGAGGCAGCAGAACGGCTCGAACAGGCAGACCTCGTCGCAGCATTCCTCGTCATCGCAGAACGGCCCGTCGTGCGGGACGTTGCAGGGCAGCGTCTCGTCCGAACCGCAGGCGAGATCCGAGTTGCAGAGATCCTCGCAGGTCTCGGAAGCGATCTGGGCGCAGATCGAGTCCCAGGCGACGTCGCAGCACGCCGGGTCGATGTCGCAGACGTCCTCGCAGCAATCCGCATCGCTGCAGGCGTGGGTGCCGTTGGGGAAGCAGCAGTCGCCGGCATCCGCGTCACCGCAGACCGGCACCGGGCACGCGTCCTCGGGGCCGGTGCAGTCGGGGTTGCTTCGGGCCATGTTGGCACAGACGAGGTCCCAGTTGACGTCGCAGCAGAACGAGTCTTCGAGGCACACCGCGTCGCAGCAGTCCTCGTCGTCGCACTTCGGGGTGCCGTTGGGCAGGCAGCAGTCGCCGGCACAGGGGTCGCCGCATTCCCAGTTCGCACCGCAGTCGCAGCGGGTGCTCTGGCGGGCGAGCTGGACGCAGCCGTCGTCCCAGGTGGTGTCGCAGCAGAACGGGTCGTCGGCGCAGACGTCGTCGCAGCACCGNTTGTCGTTGCAACTGGGGGTTCCGTTGGGCAGGCAGCAGTCGCCGGCGGGGAAGTCACCGCATTCCGGCGGTTCGCAGGCGATGAGCGCCGCTTCGGCGCAGGTGCTGTCCCAGACCAGGGTGCAGCAGAGCGGGTCGGTATCGCAGATCTCGGTGCAGCAGTCGCCGTCGCTGCAGCCGGGTGACAGGTGCGGGAAGAAGCAGGAGCCCGCGGTTTCGACGCCGCAGCCTCGTCGGCAGCGTTCCAAGGCGGTGGCCACGCAGAACGAGTCCCAGGTGTTGACGCAGCAGCTCGGGTCGATCGCACACACCGCCTGGCAGCAGACGGAGTCGTCGCAGAACGGGGTGTCCGAGGATTCGAGGCAGGATCCGGTGCTGAAGGATCCGCACTGGAGACCGCTGCCGCAGTAGAACTCGGCGAGCACGACGCACTCCGCGTCCCAGTTCACGGTGCAGCAGAGTTCATCGACGTTGCAGATCGCCGCACAGCAGCTGGCGTCGTTGCAGCCGGGCTTCGGATCGTTCTCGGGCCTGGCTTCGAAGCAGCTCCCCTCGCAGGGGCACTCCCAGTCGTCGCCGCTCGGGGTGGAACTCGGCACGACGCAGAGGCTGATTCCGAGGACGGCGCAACTGTTGTCCCACTGGACCGTGCAGCAGGTCGGGTCGATGGTGCAGACCGCGTTGCAGCAGGCGGCATCGTCGCACATCGGGGTGGCCTTCGACTTCTGGCAGTCGCCGACGCCGGGGCACTCGTAGAGTCCGACGCAGACCGTGGCGGCGGCGTCGACGCAGGCGGTGTCCCACCGCTGGGTGCAGCAGAACTCGAGGCCGGGGATCGAGCAGACCGCCGCGGAGCATTCCGGATCGTTGCAGGCCGGCGTGAGGTGGAACTCGTCGCACGGCTCGCGGGCGTTCACGATGAAGGGGATGTCGCAGACGGTGAAGGCCTGGGCGGCGCACATCGAGTCCCACCGGACCTCGCAGCACCAGGGGTCGTAGTCCTCGCACACGTTCTTGCAGCAGACGCTGTCGCTGCAGCCGGGGTCCGGGCTCGAGACGAAGCAGTTGCGGGCGGAAGCGTCGCCGCAGGAGAGCGTTCGGTCGCATTCGGCGGGGAAGAACGCCGCTGCGGCGACGCAGGAGCCGTCCCAGGTGGCGAGGCAGCAGAACGGGTCGACGTCGCAGACCGCTTCACAGCATTCCTCGTCGGAACAGGCGGGGCCGGGGTGCGGGGCGAGGCAGGAGCCGGAGTAGGCGTCACCGCACTCGGTGCAGACCTCGCGGGCGAGTTCCACGCAGTCCTCGTCCCACGCGTCGTTGCAGCAGAAGGGTTCGACGATGCAGACGCTTTCGCAGCAGGACTCGTCGTCGCAGTAGGGGTTCTCGCGGGGGACGTAGCAGCTGCCGGCAAGAATCTCGCCGCAGAGCGGGAAGGCCTGGGCGCAGAGGGTTTCGGCGCCGTCGGCGCAGACCTGGTCCCAGAGGACCTCGCAGCAGAAGGGGTCGACGACGCAGACGGTGTTGCAGCAGCCGGCGTCCGCGCAGCCCGCGGGGTACTGGGCGAACGGGTCGCGCGGTTCGAAGCACGAGCGTCCGATCGGACCGAAGACGATCGTCTTCGGTCCGCAGGTGCACTGCTCGGAAAGGGTCTCGCAACCGGCGGTGGCGAGGGTCGCGCAGAGCTCGTCCCAGCGGACGTCGCAGCAGTAGGCGTCGTAGCCGCAGACGAGCTGGCAGCATTCCGCTTCGCGGCAGTACGGGGTGTTGTTCTGGAAGCAGCAGCTGCCGACACCGTCGGCGCCGCATTCGATCGGGGCCACGCCGGTGGACACGCTGCCGATGGTGCCGACGTCCCCGAACGCGAGGTCGCGGCTCGGGACCAGCTCGCACTGTCGGCCGGCGAGCCGGACGCAGTCGGCGTCCCATCCGATCGAGCAGCAGGTCGGATCGAGGTTGCAGACCAACTCGGAGCAGTAGGCGTCGGCGCAGCCGAGGCCACCGTGGCCCCGAAGGCAGGGCCCGAGCCCGACGTTTCCGGGAAGCGGTCGTCGGGTCAGTCTCGCCGCGACCTGGGCGCACCCGGCGTCCCATTCGTTTCCGAGGAACTGGTCGACGCAGTCGGGGTAGTTGACCGCGACGCTCGCCAGGGCGATCTGAATGTCCTGGAAGAAGGCGAGATCGCCGGCCGGGGCGCAGTAGGCCGGATCGATCTGGCAGAGCAGGACGCGGAAGCGGTCCAACTCGGTCTGGAACGGCTGCGGATTCTTCGGGGTCGGTTCCGGGACCGGACTGAGCAGGAACGCTCGGGGCCTCACGTCGAACGCGGCGGCGTTGCCCTGGGTCAGCCAGAGGGTCGCGAACTGCGTGCACGCTTCGTCCCAGAGACCGCTCTCGCAGCACTCGGGT
>NYSY01000032.1 GCA_002683215.1 Planctomycetaceae bacterium | reverse complement strand
ACCCCGACCAACCTGGGTGGCATCTTCGACACCCCGGCCCTGCGTCTCGCCGACTCGTTCGTCACCATCGGCGGCTTCACCCAGGACACCCTGCTCCCCGAGCAGTCTCCCGGTGCGGGCGCTGGTACCGGCCTCGACCCCAACTTCGGTGGTAACACCGCGGCGTTCCCCGGTGCCCTCGCCGGCTGGTACAACGGCAGCCCCCCGAGCCTCAATGGCCAGGTCGGCATGCTCCCCGGTACCCTCGGCATGGGCGTCCTCGTCGGTCGTTTCGCCTACGACGGCGACTTCGATCTGACCGGTTCGATGCTCGAGGTCACCTGGAACCAGGGTCTCGGTACCCCGGGCGTCCAGGCCGGCTTCGAAGTCAACATTCCGGCTCCGGGCGCACTCGCCCTCCTCGGCCTCGCCGGCTTCGCCGGTCGTCGCCGACGCAACGGCTGATCTCTTCGAGATCGGTTCGCTGCACGGTCCTCGGACCCATCCCAACCCCCGGTTGCTTCGGCAGCCGGGGGTTGTCTTCTATTGCGAGCACTCGAACGGGAGTCTTGAGCCGCAATCGGAAAAAACTTATCGGGTTGTCGCAACTATTTGCCGAATCAGGATTTAAGCGGCTAGAGTAGATCAGCGTGATCTTCGACGCGACGGGAGGCGCCCGCTCGCAGCACCTGAGATCAAGTTGATCCGTCGCTCGGCCGTTTGGGGCGCTCGTCGGAGCGGTTTGATCCAGAATCGTTCGGGTGAGTCAAGACCAGGGGCCTCGTCTCCTTCTCATGAAGAAGCGAGCTCGGACACGATCGACCTGCTTTTGCCGTTTCGTTTGAATGCAGTCTTCGGCTTCGTTTTGTTTCCGGTGGGAGTCTCTGGCCAAGGTTGATGCCACGACACCCCTCTGTTCGTTCCTCGTGGCAAATGATTGCCTCTTCCCCAAGGAGAAGAAAAATGCGCAATTCCAAGACGCTTGGTTCCGGTGTCGCCTTGATGCTTGCTGCGGGTGCCGCGGCTGACATCACCGGTGCCGTCACCGTCGACTATTCCGTGTCGGCCGAAGACTTCGGCGGCACTGTCGTCAGCGTCAACGTGTCCGATCTCTACCTGCTCAGTGATAACGCGGCCGACGTCGTGCTCAACGTCAACAACCTCGAGCTGGCCGCCTCCGCTCAGGTCGACTACTTCCAGAGCATCACCGGCACCGGCTGGACGCCGACCAACCCTGGTGGCATCTTCGACACCCCGGCCCTGCGTCTCGCCGACTCGTTCGTGACCATCGGCGGCTTCGCCCAGGACACGCTGCGCCCCGAGCAGTCCCCCGGTGCGGGTTCCGATGTGGTTCTCGGATTCGACGAGGATGCTCCCTACCCCGGTCCCCTCGCCGGTTGGTACAACGGCAGNCCCCCGAGCCTCAACGGCCAGGTCGGCATGCTCCCCCTCGGCCTGGGCGTCCTCATCGGTCGCTTCGCCTACGACGGTGACTTCTACCTCCAAGGTACGACCCTCGAGGTGACCTGGAACGAGGGGCTCGGTACCCCAAGCGCCCAGGCCGGCTTCGAAGTCTTTTTTCCGACCCCGGGCGTACTCGCCCTTTTCAGCTTCGCCGGCTTCACCGGTCGTCGTCGACGCGACAGCTGATCTCTTCGAGATCGGTTCGCCACACGGTCTTCTGACTCACCCCAACCCTCGGTTGCCTCGGCAGCCGGGGGTTGTCGTTTCATTCCTGGTCCTCCGCGATCCGGGGGAGGGGGGGTTCGACGGCGGATCGAGGGATCTGTGGAATCTCGAACCGCCTGCACCTGGCCGAGCTGCTAACACACCGACCTAGAAAGACGCCCCCCGCCACGTCGAGGCGACGCGTGGCGAGGCATTCGGTGTTATCCCCCGGGCGTGTCCTTTCCGTTCGCTGGAACGCCCAGCCACCCGCGAAGACACGCCTTCGTGGATCCCCATTCTTGGGGTTGCAGCGGTCGATTCAATGGGGTGACGCACGACTTCACCGAAGCCTTGCGGGGTCGCAACACAGTCCGCGTTCTCGCACGAAGAGCCGGATCAGGTAAACGAAAAGCACACCCGGAGNAATCCTCGGGTGGGCATCATCGGTCTGGAACGCGTCGGCGTCAGGCCNGGGTGCGACGGGTGCCGACGCGGAATTGCCGCGGTCGGGCGAGGTCTCGTTCGCCGTGGGTGCGACCGAACGGGCGCCGCGCGCCGGGGCGGGGTCGGTCGAGTCCGCCGGGGAGCGATGCGAGGGCCCGCAGCCCCGCGAGCCCGGGAACGAATCGGACCGACTTCGCCTCCAGAATGCGGGCGTCCGATCGGAGCGCCTCAAGGACCGCCGATGGGCGAGCCGCCTGTCGCAGCGTCGAGTCGATCGGTTCGGGCTCGATGAGCGAGTCGATCATCCGGGCATCGAATTGTTCAGGCTGGATCGGGTTCAATCGGGGTCTTCCAGACGGCAACGGTCGCGAAGCGGTGAGAACCTCCGGCCGCGAAAAATCGCGGTGGAGTCCGGTCGGATTCGCGTGTTCCGCCCCTCCCGAGGGCTGATCGCGAATCACGACCGATCGAAATGTTCCCTTTTTCCTCACGACCAATCGTCCTTCGCCAGCGTCGACCCAGCGGTCTGCCGGACGGAACACCGATTGGTACTCACCGAAGCATGCCCTCAATCCCGCCTGAAGCAAGCCAAACAAGTGTTCTTATCCGCCGCCGGCACGCCAGTTCACACCCTAAGTCCTTTTCTTGAAGGGGTTTCGGCATCATGTGTTCTTCGGGATTTTCGCGCGATGACGTCGGGCGGACTGCGGTTACCGTGCGTGGATGACGAATCATCGATGCATGTCGCTTTGGTTGACGGGACTCGCAGCCGCCGCGGTCTGGTCGCTTTCCGCCTGCAGCAGCGGACCCGGTCGTGCCTCCATCGCCGAGCCGACGGTCGATGTCGCTCACCCGCCGCTGGCTTACGACTGTCCACGGGTGGATGTTGCCCCCGCCTTCAATGGTGATCTCGAGTCCGGGGTCTGGAAGATGGCGGCGTGGACGGCTGACTATCGCGACATCGAAGGCGAGGCGAGGCTCGATCCGCGCTTTCGAACGCGTTCGAAGATGATCTGGGACGAGTCGAATCTCTACATCGGTTGCGAGATGGAGGAGCCCGATCTCTGGGCGACCTACGACCGCCGGGACATGATCGTGTTCCACGAGAACGACTTCGAGGTCTTCATCGACCCCGATGGTGACGGCGACGAGTACTACGAGATCGAGATCAACGTTCTCGGCACGATCTTCGACCTGTTCCTCCAGCGGCCGTATCGCCTCGGCGGCCCCGCGGAGCACGGGTGGGATGCCTCCGGGATGCGGTTCGCGATCCACACCTCGGGCACGGTCAACGATCCTTCGGATCGGGACGAGGGCTGGGTCGTGGAACTCGCGATCCCGTTCGAGGATCTCAAACCACCGGTCCGCCGCGAAGACGGCGGCGAATGGACGATCCCGCCCATCACGGAACACCTCCGGCCGACGGTTCCATCGATCGGCGACACCTGGCGGATCAACTTCTCCCGGGTCCAGTGGGACCTCGAGGTCCATGAGGGCGCCTATCGGAAGGTCGAAGGCCGCCCCGAGCACAACTGGACCTGGACGCCGCAGTGGGAGATCAACATGCACGTCCCGGAGCGGTGGGGGATGCTTCGCTTCACCGGGGGCTGACGTGGTCGAGGGATCAGGGGGCCACGGACGCGGCGATGGCCCCGGCGAGTCGTTCTGCGTCGTCGTCGAGCGCCTGGGCGGACCAGTCGAGGCCGAGNCCCCGATCACCGATCCGCGGAATGATGTGGAAGTGAACGTGCATCACCGCCTGGTGGGCATCCGAACCGTTGTTCTGAAGGACGTTGTAGGACGATGCCCCCGTGGCGGCACAGACCGCCCGGCAGAGTCGGGGAAGCACCCGGCCGAGGGCGGCGCCGGTCTCGTCCGAGAGTTCACCAAGGGTCGGTCGAGCCTCTTTCGGAATCAGCAGCACGTGGCCAGGGCTCAATGGCGCGACGTCGAGGAACGCCAGGACGTGTTCGTCCTCGTAGACGCGTTGGCAGGGGATCTCGCCGGCGAGGATCTTCGCGAAGACGGTCATGGCGGTGGGCTCCCGCGGATCGGGGTTCGGGTGGATCTAGGTGGGGACGGACCATCGATCGTACGATGCTCGTCCCGAAGACGCTTTCGCGTCGATCCTCACCCTTCTGGAAGCCACACCCGTGTCCGAAGCAAAGAGTCGATTTGAACCCTTCGGTGAATGTTCGCTCGCGGAGCTCTTCGATCGACTGGTCGAGCCGACGCTCGAAGCGGCCATCGAACGGTGGCTGGTCGAGGATTTCGGCGATGTCGGCGACATCACCACCGAGGCCTTCATCGCCCCCGACGTCGAGGTCCGGGCGGAGATCCGGGCCCGGCAGGAAGGCGTGGTCTGCGGCCTGCCGATCGTCCGCCGAATCGCGGCTCGCGCCGCGGGGGTGATCGAATCCGAACCGCTCGCGGTGGACGGCGATCGGGTGGAGGCGGGGACCCGGGTCATGGAATTCCGCGGTCCGCTCGCAGTGTTGCTTCCCGTCGAGCGGACCCTGCTGAACCTGCTGGGACGGGCGTCCGGCGTCGCGACGCGAACGCGGGAGTTCGTGGAGGCGGTGGCGGGAACGGGGGTGACGATCGTCGACACGCGAAAGACCACGCCCGGCCTCCGGACGATCGAAAAGTACGCGGTCCGGGCGGGTGGGGGAACGCTCCATCGAATCGGGCTCTATGACGCGGTGCTCGTGAAGGACAACCATCTGGTGGGGATCGGCCCGAATCCCGGCGAGGCGATCGAAGCCGCGGTCAGCGCCGCCCGGGAACAGNTGCGGCCCCGGTTCATCGAGATCGAGGTGGACACCCTCGAGCAGTTCGAGGAGATCCTCGATCTTCCATCCGGCACCGTGGACGTGGTGCTCCTCGACAACATGGATCTCGAAACCATGCGGGCGGCGGTCGAACGGCGAGACCGGCGTCGTCGTGCCCTGCTTCTTGAAGCGTCGGGTGGCGTCACCCTCGACTCGGTTCGTGAAGTCGCGAAAACCGGCGTCGACCGGATCGCGGTGGGTGCGATCACCCACTCCGCGGTGCAGGTCGACTTCGGGCTCGACATCGAATGAGCCCGCCCGATCGAGCGTCACCGGTCGAACTGCAGGACTGGGCGGACCGGATCGAAGCCGGCTGCCGAGGCACTCGTTTCGATCCATCGCTCGTGCGGGTGCTGGCGACGTGCGATTCGACCCAGGACGTCGCCCGCTCCACCGGGCCCGGCGCCGTGGTGGTCGCGGGGCGTCAGACCCGTGGTCGAGGCCGACTGGGCCGGCGGTGGATCGAGGACCTCGGCACCGGGGTGGCGATCAGCCTCGCCACCAGGGCCGAGGCGGTCGATCGACTGCTGCTCGGTTCGACCGTCGGTGTGCTCGACGCGATTCGCGCGGCACTCCCCGCTTCCGAACGTGGCCGAGTCGGCATCAAGTTTCCGAATGATCTCGTCGAACGACGGCATGGTGCGAAGGTCGGGGGGATCCTCGTTGAAGTCGCGGACGACGTCGCGGTGATCGGGATCGGGGTCAACGTGCACCGCCGGACGTGGCCCGAGGGGCTTTCGGCGATCGGGCTCGAGGAACTCGGAGCCGCCCGGGGGTATCGACGGATCGACCTGATCGAGACGCTTCCGGGCCGGATCGCGAACGCCCTCGGCGCGGATCGAGCCACGCTGGTGGCACGATTCGTGGCGGCCCATCTCCCGACCGGCCGCCGGGTCGAGATCGAGTGCGGGGACCGGATCCATCGGGGGACGCTGGAGTCGCTCGATCCGACCGGATCGCTCCGCGTTCGTGGCGACGACGGTGTGGTGCGGGCGTGGCCTGCCGGGTCGACCCGGATCCTGTCCTGGGAACCGGGTGGGGACGATTGCGCTAGAGTCGACCCGCCCGGTGGGCCGATGATCTGAGCGTGAAGCCGCCTCCTCGATCGCATTCCATTCAGCGCCGGATTCTGGTGACGCCGGCCTCGCTGGCCACGGCCCTCCTGGTGTCGTCGATCGTCCTCCCCATTGACGCGGATGCCGTGCCGCCGAATCGAAGCGCGGACACCGAGCCGACGTATCTCGGATCGATGTCGGAGGCCCGGGCCCGCGGGCGGTCGGTCCGGGACGTGGGGATCGAACCCGTTCGATCCGTCGATCTTCGGCCCGTCGACCAGACCGTGGCCGATCGGGGGCCGCTCGACGGTGGACTGCGGATGGTTGAATTCGGACTTCAGATGCCTTCGGGCTACCGCCAGGTGTTCGCGCGATCGGGTGGCGGTTTCATGCGGGCCGACGGTGGTCTGGTCGCCACCTTTCCGCAGTCGATCTACGTCGCGACGCAGCAGGGCGTCCTGCCCGACATCCCGGCGTCGACGGTGTTCGTCATCGGTGGTGTGCCGATGGGCGCGGAGCCGGGTCACGGTCGGATCCTGCCCTTGAATCCTCTTGATCTCGGACAGGGGCCGCCGCCGCCCGACGACCGTCCGACGGACTCGAATACGACCATCAGCGTCCCGACCGCGACCCCGCTCGGACGGGTCACCCGGTTCGGATACGGCCCCGGGTACCGGGTTCCAGCGAAAGCCGATGGATCCCGAAGCGGGAGCGTTTCCGACAAGGGGGTTCGAGGGATCGCGATCACCGCCGGGTCGTGCCGATTCCTCGATGACGATGCGTATCGACGCGATCAGCTGCAACGCATCGCGGAGGCGGTCATCCGCCGATCGTCGTCGGCATCGATGAAGGAAGCGGCCGTGCCGGTTCGTCCGCGTTCGGGCTCCGATCCCGATCCACCCGCATGATCGCTTCGAGCGGTTTCCGCCGGATGTCGGGGACCGACGAGTCATGCCCGGGATGGCCGACTGGAATCACCATGAAGGCGCGCTCGTGTTCCGGACGGCCGAGAATGCCGGCGAGGAACTTCATCGGACTCGGAGTGTGCGTCAGCGTGGCGAGCCCGGCGAACTGTGCTGCGGCGAGGAACATCCCGACCGCGATGCCGACCGACTCGTTGACGTAGTAGACCTGCTCGCTTCCCTGTTCCGCCTCGGGATTCCGGACCTGCTTGAAGACGATCACCAGCCATGGTGCGGTCTCGAGGAACGACTTTTCCGCGTTCGTCCCGAGTGGTGCAAGGTCTTCGAGCCACTCGGGATTCGCCCGCCCTTCGTAGAGTTTTCGTTCCTCCTTCTCGGCGGCCTCGCGAATCTCCCGCTTGATCTCCGGATCCTGCACCGCGACGAAGCGCCAGGGTTGCTTGTTCGCGCCGCTCGGCGCCGAGCCCGCGGCCGCGATGAGATGTTCGATCACCGCCTGGGACACGGGGCGATCACTGAACTCGCGCACGCTGCGTCGGCCTCGGATCGATTCGAGGAAGCGGACGGCTTGATCGAGGTTGGGGTCGGGGGTCGGCACGCGTCAGGTTCCTGGAGGAGCGATCGTCTGGTCGGGGCCGGTCCAGATCGGAACGCCACCGCGTTCCTCGACCCGTTTCACGCTGCCGTCCGCTTCGTAGTAGGTCCAGGTCCCCATCCGTTCGCTCATCTCACGCTGGGGATCGTAGCGATAGGTGCCTTCGCGTTCGATCACGCCGTTGGCGTAGTACGCACGTCCCCATCCGTTTCGGTGCAGCTTCCCATCGGTGTCGAACCGCATCTCGTAGGTGTACTTGAGGGTCTGGGTGCCATCCCAGAACTCGTTCATGGGAATGGGGGTCTCGTATCCCCGTCGAAGTTCGGTGGCCGGTTTCGTCGGCTCCGTCGGGGATGGTGCGGATGCGGTGGTCGCGTCATCCCCGCAACCCGCGGCGAGGGTCAGGGCGAGTGTGCCGAGAAGCGGAACCATGAATCGGACGAGGGGTGGGGAGGGGATCGTCATCGCGCCCACAGGGTAGACCAATGGCGGGACGGTGGTTCGCCGCCTCGGGATTCGACGGTGGGTTCCGCCCGGACGGGCTCGGATGGGGGTCATTGAAGCGGGTTCGGATCGCATCGATCTCAAATGGCGTCGCGGCGGTCATGATCCGCGAGGAAACGACCGTCCACGCGAAAGCGGTAGGTGGTGCAGTGCAATCCCGGGTGGAGCCGGAGACTCCATCCGCCGTCGCCGCAACGTCGCATCGCGAGCGTCCGCTCGCGGTCACCACCGAATCGTGCCGTCAATTCGACCACTTCCGCGTTCGGCGCGTGGATCGTGAACACCGTTCCACCCTGTTCGTCGTGACCGATCATGTCGCACTCCCCTCGGAAATCGGAATCGAACGGTGCGCCGCCGATGGGTGGTCGACGGGTAGCATGGTGGGGTCGCCACGAATGCTCATGAGACTTCGAACCGCCAACCTGCATCAGACCGCATCGATCGCCCCTGAGGGAGCTTCGGTCGTCGTCGGCCCCCGAAAGAGGGGGCGAGCCGGTACGGGGACGCGCGGCGGTCGCTGGTGCGGTTCGTCCCGCTTCGGTGGCCTTCTTCTGACGCTGCTCGGCTGGTTCTCGGTCCCCGTGGCGACGGCCTCGATCGGCATCGGAGCGGCGCCGACGCCGGCGGATTCGTTGTCTCCCGCGGTTCGGGCGCCGGCGGCGATCCGCGGTGGTGACCTTCTCCTCCCGCTGGCCATCCCCGAACGGCCGATCGCGTGGCCGGCCACCATTCCGGTCCGGGTGGGAACGCGGGAGGTCGTCGCGGACATCGTCTGGCTGAACGATCGGCCGCTCGAAGCCAGATCCTGGACGAGTCCGGACACGGTGCTCGAGGTGACCCAGCGTTCCGTGGGACCGATGGAGGCCCGCCCCGGCGTACCGGTGCTGCTGGTGCCCATGCCGACCGACGCCGACGGCGAGATCGCCATCGGGGACATCGTCTGGACCCCGACGTGGTTCGATCCGCCGCCCGCATGGGCCGAGGATCGCGACGTGGTTCGTTCCCGCGGAATCGATGCGGATCCGGTGCTCGAGGATCCGCTGGAGTGGTTTCGCTGGTGCCTTCTCGCCGACCTTCAGAAGGGTCGGCCGCCGGTCGCCGAGTTTCAGAACGAGCTGGCGAGACGAGTCGCGGTGTCGATCGCCAACGAGTGGCGGGTCGGTCTTCGACGCGTGGCGTCGTCGAGCCGCGGCACCGTGAGCCAGTTACGGGAGCGACTGACCGCGGTGGTGATCGACCGTGCGGATCCCGACGGACGAGCGGTGGCGGCGTGGCCGACCGATCAGCGGGCGCTGGCCGGTCTCCGATCGTTGTTGCTCGACCCGGGCCGCACCCCGTCGGAGGCGGTCGGTGCGGGGCTCGCCTGGTTGGACGCCCGTCCCGCGTTCCTCGTGATGGAGATCGCCTCCGACGGGGATCGGGTCGAGGTCGACCTCTTCAATCCGACCCGCGGTGAACTGGTGGTGACCGCAACGTGGGAATCCGATCCCACGGGAGTCCCGCTTCTCGCGGCGCCGTCGACCATCACTCGTCACCAGATCGACCGTCCCGATCTCGGGGGCGGCCCGCTTCCGTCGGGTGAGGTGCTTTCCCTCGCGCACGCGGGTCGGGTCACGCGAGTTCCATTCGGTCCCCGCGCGATCCCCGTCCGCCCGCCCGGGGCCTCCTTCGGAACCTTCATCCTTCCTCGCACGCTGGCCGACGTCGATGGTGACGTGGTGCAGGCGGTCAACGGTGTGGAATCGACCCAGGCGGTCCTCCGGCGACGCGAGGGTCGATGGGAGATCTTCATCGAGGCTCGATTCCTACCGAACGCGGATGCGGACGATCGGATCTTCCTCCAGGTCGGCGATCGCCGGCGGCCCGCGGGCGTGGTGGAGATCCGTCCTGACGGCTCCTGGGAGCGGCTTCGTGGTCGGGCCGACGAGTCGCTGCAGGTGGAGAGCCGGCGATTCACCGATCGGTGGCGGACCTCGGTGCTGCTTCCCGAGTCCTGGCTGGTGGAAGCCATCTCCGACGCGGGTGGCGGGAGCATCCTGCTCGGAATCCGACGCGATGGACCGCGGGGATTCGTGCAGTACGCGGGGATCTCCAGCCCCGCCTGGCGACGGGACATCATCCCGCTCGCTTTCGGCATCAACGACTGGAACGACGCCGCGGGCATGACCACCCTTCCCCGGCCCTGAGCGTGGAGCGATCGCCGATTCGGACGCCGGCCGGACTTCCGCCAGACGCTCCGGATACACTCGCCGCGATGTCCGAGCCCGCCACCGAGAATTCGTCGAACGCAGCGCGTGGGCCTCGCCGCACCGCGCTGTTGAATCAGAAGGGTGGCGTGGGCAAGACCACCACCAGCTGCAACCTCGCAGCCGCCATCGGCGAGGAGGGGCGCCGGGTGCTGGCGATCGATCTCGATCCACAGGCCCATCTGTCGCTCCACCTCGGCGTCGATGGTGAGACCGTGGGCACCACGGTCTACGACCTGCTGATCGATCCCACGTCGGACATCGAGGACGCGATGGTGCAGGTGCGGGAGAATCTCTGGTTGATTCCCGCATCCGTCGACCTGGCGGCGGCGGAATCCGAACTGGCGGCCCATCCCGATCGGAACGATCTGCTCCGCCGTCGGCTCGAGCCGCTGCTCGATCGATTCGACTACGTGATCCTCGACTGCCCGCCGAGTCTCGGGCTGCTCACCCTGAACGCACTGGCGGCGGTCGACGAAGTCATCGTGCCGATGCAGGCCCACTTCCTGGCGCTGCAGGGCGTCGGAAAACTGCTCGAAACGGTCCGGCTCGTGGCGGCGCAGGTGAACCCCAGCCTCCGGGTGGGTGGCATCGCCTTGTGCATGCACGAAACCCAGAGCACCCACGGCAAGGAAGTCGTCGCCGAACTCGACGGCTTTCTCGCGGAAGCCACCGGCAGCGGGCTCCCCTGGGATGGCGCGACGGTGTTGCGGCCCGCGATCCGGCGGAACATCAAGCTCGCGGAAGCGCCGAGCTTCGGCCAGTCGATCTTCGACTACGCCCCCTGGTGTCCGGGCGCGATCGACTACCGCAAGCTGGCGCAGCGATTCATCGCGACCTGGGAGACCGGGGCGGACGTGAACACCGACCCCGAAGCCGGGAACGTCGGAGCGGGGAACGTCGGAGCGGGGAACGTCGAGGTTCCGAGGAGCGATCCCTCCGGGACCGCATCGCCCCCGGTCCCCGATGCCGTCCGTCCCAACGACGAAGCATGAGCGCCGGCATCAGGGCTGCGAGGTTCATTCCGCCGCGGGGTACGCCGGCATGGTGGTCGCGGCACTGGCTCCGCATGGTCGCCGTGATATCGGTGCTCGTGCTGTTCGCGGGCACGCACTATCCGAAACTGTCGATCGGAACGCCGGGTGACGGGCCGGACAAGATCCTCCATTTTCTCGCCTTCGCGACGGTCACCGTCCTGCTTCGAATCTCCGGGATCACGGGGGGCGCCGCGTCGACGCTGGTGTTGGTGGGCGGGCTCGCGATCCTCGACGAGGTCACGCAGGAGATCCCCGGGCTCGGTCGGAGCTTCGATCCGCTCGATCTTGTCGCCGACTTCGGTGGGATCATCGTGGCGCTCGCGTGGATCGCGGCGCTTGGACCGGATCGAAGCGGCCCCGATTGGTTTCGGACGGGCCAGGACCGCCGAATCGCATCCCTCGTCCTGCTGCTCGCAAGTCCGGTGAACTGGCTGCATCTCGCGATCGCGACGTCACTGGGCGCGATGTTGGGCGGGGTGTTCCTCGGTGTCGCGGGCCGAAACCCGATCGTCGGGCCGGTGACGATGGTGGTGGTCGGTGCCGCGGCGGGGGGAATCGCCGGTCTGGTGGCCTGCCTCGAGTCCGGGCGCCGCCACGCGACGGACCGGATGGATCGGGAGCAGCGATGCCTCAACTGCCTCGAGCCGAACGGATGCCCGCGATGCGAGACCTGCGGCGGCGGATATCGCGGCCCGTCCGATCGCCATATCCCCTCGCGTCGGATCGCCATGGTCGCGACGCTGTGGACGATCGGCTCCGCGATGCTCCTTTTCGGCGGCTATCTCCTGCTCATGACGCGCTCGAGCGATCGGAGCTGGATGGGGACCGCGGTCCGTCGATACGACGCCCTCGGCCTCAACTTCGAAATGATGGTGGATGCGACCCTCCTCGGGCTGGTGGGTGCCTTCGTCGTGCATCGATCTCGCCGTCGGATGTCGCGGATCGCCGCTCGGTACGGCATCGAGTGTCTTCGCTGCGGGCACGATCTGCAGGGGTTGCCCGAGCAGCCCGAGCCGCGATGTCCCGAGTGCGGGGAGGCGTTCGTGGCCGATTCGGGGGTCCCTGACGTTGCGGCGCGGCGCGAGTCAGAGGAACATGGCGAAAGATGAATCGGACGTTCCCGCGAATCCGCTCCCTCCGTCCCCGCCTGCTCGCGTCGCTGGTCTTCGCGGCCGCGGTGGGATGTTCGACCGAGCCCCGTTACCTGCTCGACAGCGATGTGCCGGCCCCGGCGGACGCCCTCGCCCGGGCCACCTCGGACGTCGAGCGGAAGTCCGGGGAACTGGTGCGGGTGAAGAGCGTCTTCGCGACCAAGGTCGACGATCCGAGTCGCCGACTCGGTGTGATCGAGAGGGCTTTCACCTCCAGCGGCTGGGCGTCGGCGGGAGTCACCGCGACGGGTTCCACCGCGGTCTGCTTCTTCACGAAGCCCGGGCGGCGATGCCAGGTCCGGGTCGTTCGAAATGAACTGGACCCCGCCATGAGCCGCATCTCGTACCACCTCGTTCCGAGCGACGCCGCCACCGATGGCTGAGCCGTCGTCGAAGGCGGGTCGGCGCGGATTCGAACGACACGCGCTGACGGTCACCCTGCTGACCGCGGCGAGCCGTTTCGGGGGCCTCGCACGCGAGGCCTGCTTCGGAAGGCTCATCGGCGTCTCGGACGCCGCGAGCGCCTTCGGTTTCGCGTTTCTGGTTCCGAACCTCTTTCGCCGTCTCTTCGGGGAGGGTGCGTTGAGCGCTGCGCTGGTGCCCGAACAGGCGAAGCTCGAGGAGCGGGATCCTCAGGCGGCGCGACGACTCGCATCATTGATGCTGGCGCGGGTCGGCTTGCTGCTTGCCGCCGTGACGATCGTCGGCGAGGCGATCCTTCTCGCGGTCCCCGGGATGCGGGACGACCTGGGTCTCCGACTGCTCGCGATCACGCTTCCATACATGCCGTTGGTGTGCATCACCGCGGTGGCGGGGGCGGTGTTGCAGGTCCGCGGGCGATTTGCGCCGGCCTCGGCCGCACCGATTCTCCTCAACCTGTCGTTGGTGATCGCGGTCTTCATCGCGTGGTGGGGAAGCGACGGGGCGGTCGATGCGACGCGGATCGGAATCGTCGGATGGGGCGTGGTGGCGGCCGGAGTCGCGCAGGCCGCATGGACCTTGTGGGAGCTGCGAAGGACGTCGCCGGCGGGAACCGTCTCCGCGGCGTCCGACCGCGAGGCCCGGCTCGGTCTTCGCCGGGTGGTGACGCAGGCCCTGCCGATGATCCTGGGGCTCGGGGTGTTGCAGGTGAACACGTTTCTCGACGGTCTGATCGCGAGCTGGCCCACGGTGGTGGGGCCGGAGATCATGGGACGGCCCTACCCGCTGCCGGACACCGCGATGGCCACGCTCGGGTACGCGCAACGTCTCTACGAGTTTCCGCTCGGGGTCTTCGGCATCGCGGTCGCGACCGCGATCTTTCCCCAGCTCGCGCGGGAGCACGAGGATTCGACGCGATTTCTCGACACCCTTCGACGCGGGCTGCGGCTCACCATGTTCATCGGGCTGCCGGCGAGCCTCGGCATCGCCCTGGTTCGGATCCCCTTCGTGACGGTCGTGTACGAGGGATTCGCCTTCGACGTCTCCGACGTGGAGCGGGTCGCGTTCGTCCTGCTCGGCTATTCCCTCGCCATCTGGAGTTATTCGCTGAACCACGTCCTGGTGCGTGGGTTCTACGCGCGTCGCGAGGCGATGACGCCGGTGCGCATCGCGATGGCGATGGTCGGCCTCAATCTCGTGCTGAATCTCTCCCTGGTGTTCGGGACGTCGCTCGGGGTGGCCGGACTCGCCTGGAGCACCGCCGCCTGCGCGATCCTGCAGTCCCTGATCCTCGCCCGGGTCCTTTCGGCCCGGGTCGGGCGGCTCACGGACCACGACGTCCTCCGCAGCGTGGTTCGCACCGTGGTCTGCACGTTCGTCATGCTGCTTGCGGTCGGGGCCACGATGTGGTTCGTCCCGTTCGACGCCCTCGGTCTCGGAAACTGGCTGAACGCGGCGGTGGAACTCGCGGTGCTGGCGATGGTGGGCGGAGTGGCGTTCTCGGCGGCCGCCCGGCTCCTGCAGATGCCGGAGCTCGGCTGGGCGCTCGGCCGCGAGGTCGGAAACATCTGATCCGGCGGCGTGCGATCGTCAGGCGTCCGCCGTCGTGCCCGCCAGACGCCATTCGGAACCGGTTCGCTCGACCTCGCGATAGAGCGTGTCCCGTTCCACGGGAACGAATCCGGACTCGGTCGCCGCTCGGCGGAGGTCGCCGACCGTGGTCTCCTGGTGGGTCGAGGCGTTGTCGAGGTGGGTGATGTCGTACCAGACCACGGTGCCGTCGAGGTCGTCGGCGCCGGCATCGAGCATCAGCTGTGCCATTCCCAGGGTCTGCATGATCCAGAACGCCTTGGCGTGGGGAATGTTGTCGAGCATCAGCCGGGCGACCGCGAGGGTGCGGAGGTTCTCGAGCCCGGAAGGTCCCGGGAGTTGTTCGAGTCCGCTGCCGTCGGGGAAGAAGGGGAGCGGGATGATGGTCTGGAAGTAGCCCGTCTCGAGCCCGGCCTGTCCCGGCATCGGGAGTCGCTCGCCCGGATACCGATCATCAGGTCCGGTGAGCAGCACGGCGTCGGGGGCGCCCGCGGATCCGATCCCCTGCGACTCGGCCCAGTTTCGGAGGGTGGCATCCTGCTGACGTCGGAGGAGATCCATGTGGACCAGCCGCTCGGGCCTTCCCTCGACGTGGCCGTAGAGCATCGTGGCGTTCGTGTTGAGTCCGATCTCGTGCGCGGCTCGATGGACGTCGAGCCACTGGTCGCCTCGGATCTTCCCCCTGAACGCCGTGTCGTGGGCCCGGTCGTCGAAGACTTCGGCCCCGCCTCCGGGGAGTGAACCCAGGCCCGCGTCGCGAAGATCCCGCAGCACGGCCTTCATGCCTTCGAATCCCTGCTTGCCCCGCTTCGAGATCCGCTGGAGGTGGACGATCTCGACCGCGGTGAAGGACTTCAGGTGCAGGCGGGGGGCCGCCTCGCGGATCGCCGAAAGCATCGAGGTGTAGTAGTCGAACTTGAGCCAGGGATGAAGTCCGCCGACGATGTGGAGTTCCGTCGCACCGGCTTCCGCGGCCTGGATCGCGGACTCCGTCACTTCTTCGACGGACATTTCGTACGCACCGTCCTGATCCTTCTTCCGGTGGAACGCGCAGAAGGAGCAACTGAGGGCACAGATGTTGGAGTAGTTGACGTGTCGGTTGACGTTGTAGTACGTGGCTCGGCCGTGCATCCTTCGGCGGACGAGGTCCGCGAGGCGACAGACGCTGTGGACGTCCCGGGTGTCGTAGAGGGTCCGCCCCTCGTCGAGATCGAGCCGCTGGCCGGCGAGCACCTTCTCGGCGATCGGCTCGAGGTCGGGATCGAGGAGGCGGATCGGGGGGGTCGCTTCGACGGCGTGGTGGATCATGAGGGGCATTCTAGGAGCGGACTCGGCGCGAGGATCAGCAGCCGTCGATGAGTTCGCCACCGATTCGAGGTGGATTCGAGGGCGGCTCGGTCGGGTTTTCGGACCTCACGGTGCGATCGCCCGGGTTCCCCGGCCTTCTCCGAAGCAGACCTTCCGCAGGAGTGCTGCAGTCGGGCTCCCCGACGGTCGATTTCCAGAGCATGGGCGGATTCCCGAGGGCCTCCGCCCGAGGCGGTGATTCGAGTTCCAAGGAAGGCGATTTCCATGAGTGACGGACACGACGAGCGGCGAAACCCTGAAGAAGAACTCAAGGAGGCGGCTTCGGCCCCGACCACCGGGCAGCCCGAAGGCGACTCCCCGTCCACGAGCGGCGACGTGCTGTCGCTGATCGAGGACGTGGAGCGGCATCTGGCCCGCATTCGGGACGTGCAGAATCAGCAGGAGTCCGAGTTCATGGACCTCGCCGGCCGGCAGCGTTCGATCGAAGAGGCCGAAGCGATCCTGGCCTCCCGGGGTGGGGAGATCGAGGCCGCATCGTCGTCGCTCGCTCAGGAGCGTGAGGAATTCGATCGGATGCGGGCCGAATTGGCATCCGATCGTGGCGAGCTCGACGAACGTCGGCGGCTTTGCGACGAGGCCAACGCGGAGCTGGAGTCGTCGCAGGCCGAACTGGCAGCCGCGCGAAACGAGCTTCAAGGCGATCTCTCCGAACACCGGGCTGAAATGGACGCCTGGGCGGCGAAGACGCATGCGCTCGAGGAGGAACGAGGCGCGATCGAGGAACTCAAGGCCGAACTCGAGGAACGGGAGCAGGCGCTCGCTGAACGATCGGCCGAACACCTGGCGATGCAGGCACGCATTTCGGAGCTGGAAGGAGACGCGGTTCGGCGGCGCGAGGCCGACCGGCTCGCCGCGGAGGCGCACGATCGTTCGCTCGCCGAGGCGACCGCGGTGACGCACCGGCATCGCGAAGCGCTGGAATCGGTGGGGCGGGAGCTCGAGCAGGCGCAGTCGGAACTCGCCGACGCCCGCGACCGGTCCGAGACGCTGGAAACCGAACTCGAATCGATTCGCAACGCCGAGGAGACGAGCGCGCAGGAGAATTCGACGCTGCAGGCGACGATCGCCGAGTTCGAATCCCGTTGCCGGACGTTCGATGAGCAGAACCACGCTCGTCAGACGTCGCTCGATGCAGCGCTGGAGCGGACGGCGACGCTCGAGGACGAACTCGCCGCCGCGCGGTCTCGCGTCGAAGAGCTTGAAGGCGTGGTCGAGGAGGACCGGCGACAGCTGGGGCTCGCCGGCAGGAAACTGACCGAACTCGCCCGGGCCGTCGCCGAACAGGCGCCACGCCTGGAGCAGGGGACCGCCGCCATCGCGATCGCCGCGGAACAGCAGGAGCGGATCGAACGGCTTGAAGCCCGGCTCGCATCCGAAGGCACCGATGCCAACGAAGCGGTGGCCGGGGTTCGTGACGCGCTCGAAGCCAGGATCGCCGAACTGGAGTCGGCCTTGGAGCAGGCCCCGGCCGGAGACGTCGACGAGGCGTCGATGCAGTCGGCGGTGGACGCGGTTCGAGGCCCGCTCGAAGCGAGAATCAGTGAACTGGAGCGTTTGGGTGCGGATCCGGCGGCCGTGGAGGCCGCGACGGCGCCGTTGCTGGCCGAGATCGAAACGCTGCGAAGCCGGATGAAGGGCTTCGAGCAGTCGGAGGGCGGCGTTCCCACGGCCGAGCTCGAAGCGTTCGAAGAACGCTGCCGGCGGGCCGAGCAACGAAGCGATGAACTCGAGACCGCGCTCGCGATGACCAACGACCGCGGTCAGGCGCAGGAGATGGCGAAAAGGCTTCGCGCGAAGGCCGAACGAATCAACGCGGCGGCCCGGCACCTCGATCGCCGCAAGCGAAGGCTCGCTGCGGTGAAGCGCCGTGTTCGAAATCACGTCGCGGAGGACGGTGGCAGCGCCACCTTTCACGAGCTTCAGCGACTCGAGGCGCAGCGGAAGGAACTTTCGCAGGTCCGCGAGTTCCTCTCCCGAAGCGAGCAGCAGATGATTCGCCGCTGGGCCCGGTCCCGTTCGGTGGCGATGGTCGCCTGGATGGGAATGCTGGCCGCAGTCTGCGTCGCGGGGAGCTGGTTCGCGGTGAGCGAGATCGTCCCGGTGGCCGGCACCGCCAGCGTGGAGCTTCGCGCCACCCCCCGCGATGGAGGCGCTCTCACGAACGATGCGGCATCGACCTGGCGCGAGTGGCACGAAGCCCTCGCCACTGACCCAGCCTTCGTCCGGGCCGTGGGCCGTCGGCTGGCCGCTCGCGGGCTGATGCCCACGGGCGGTGAGACCGGGCTTGCGACGATCCTCGGAAGCGACCTTCAGTTCGAAACGGATGGTCCGGGTCGAATGCGTCTGGTGCTCGAGGGCCCGGATCGTCGCGTCCTTCCCGCCACGCTCGACGCCATCGCCACCACCATGGCGTCGGAATCGGCGCGACAGGCGCCCCGCCGAGCGGACGGGGCGCGAGCGTCGCTTCGTGGAGACCAGCCGACCACCGCGGGTGGTGGGTACGCGCGGCTGATGGGTGGCCAGATGCCGGCGGCGCTGTTGTCCCTGATCGGCATGATCGCGGGTGTCTCGATCGTGGCGTCACTGCTCCTCATCGGCCTGGTCTACCTGATGCTCAGTCGGGCGAAGCGAATCTTCGACGCCTCCCACGAGGAAGAGGAAGGCGTGATCGCCGCCTGATCGACGGTCCGGGTCCGAGAACCGTTGCCGGCACGGCCCACGGCCGGAAGACGCCGGCGGTTCGAGGTGACCGACCCCCATCCACGCGAAGTTCTCCGGCCGCACGAAAGTCGGCCGGTCGACCCGCCGATGTGCTTCGTAGAGGGCCGCCAAGGTCGTGACGAACGCCCTCGAAAGGAAGCACGCATGAGTCGAGTCAACATGCCCATCGGATGGCGTCTGGTGAACGAGCGAACGCCCGCGGATTCGGAGGAATCGCAGCCGATCGGGGGCGATGGAGACCGCTTCGGCGACGCATCGCCCGTGATCGCTCGGATCGACGTGGAGCAGGTGCTTCGGGCCGCGGACGAGGCATCCCGACGGATGGAGGATCTCGCCCGCGAGCTGCACTGCCTGGGCGATTTCGACCATGGTGACGACGGTCCACGAGCCGCCTGAACGACAATCACGGCGAATCGTCGGGAATCGACACGTTCGAATCGACATTGCACCGCTCGGTCGTAGAATCGATCGGGCGGTCTTCGTTGTCGGAGCTGCACCGTTTCCGGGTTATCGGAGCATGCCGTGCGACCTCGTTCTCCAAAGTCGATCTCATCGTCGTCCGTCGCCCTGCATCGACTGATCATCGCCTCGGCCCTGGTCGTGGCCGGGCTTGCTTCGTCGACCGTCGGTCAGGTTCGGATGGTCAACTGGAACATCGCCCGATTGAACGGCGACCCGCAGTCGATCGAAGAGGTCTTCGCCGCGATGGCCGAGGACGACGTCCCCGGATTCGCGATCGCGCCGTCCCTCCTCATTCTCCAGGAAGTCACCAACAGCGCCCGGGTCTCCATCCAGAACATCCTGGAAGATGCGATTCCCGGTGTCGCGTATCAGACGGCGACCTTCACCGTCGAAAGCAGTGAGAACGGCTCCGGTGGGGCGCAGATGCTCATCTACCGATCCGATCTCTTCGAGGAGATTCCCGCGGGTCACCGCGACATCTCGACGGGCGCCGGCCGCAACACCGACCGCTGGCAGTTGCGGATCCGAGGTTCGGCCGACGATGCCGGCGTCCTCTGGGTCTACGGGATGCACCTGAAAGCGAGCAGCGGAAGCGCGAATGCGGAGACCCGCCGGCAGGGCGCGGTCGCGATTCGAAACGACGCGGACACGCTGCCCGCCGGAAGCAACATCATCTACGCAGGTGACTTCAACGTCTACGGAAACAGCGAGCCGGCGTACCTCGAGTTCCTCTCGGCCGGCCCGGGACGCGCCGAGGATCCGCTCGGGACCGGAAGCTGGAGCGGCGCGTCCAACGCGATCAAGCACACGCAGAGCCCTCGCCTCAGCGGTGGCGCCCTGGTGGGCGGGGGCCTCGACGACCGGTTCGACTTCCAGTTGCTCACGGGACCGCTGTTCGACGGGGACGGATTCTCCCTGATGCCCGCGACGTACCGATCCTTCGGGAACGACGGCGATCACTACAACATCTCGATCAACACGGGAAGCAACACCTATTTCCCCGGGCAGAGCGCCCGATCCAACGCGCTGGCGGACGCCCTGCACGATGCCAGCGACCACATCCCGGTGGTCGCCGATCTGATGGTTCCGGGCCTGCTCACCTGCGTCCTCGACGACCACCTCGGACGCGTGGTGAGCGGTGGCACCGCGTCCGTGACCGCCTTGATCGCGAACGCCCGACAGGTCGTGACTCCGGAGGCGGCGTCGCCGCTCGAATACTCGGCCGTCGGCGACGGCGTGCTGGTCGGTGGTGGAAGCGGGACCGCACCCTTGCTCCCGAGCTTCGACACCCAGTCGTTCGCGCTCGTGGCGGGTGTCACCGGGGACTTCACGGCCAACGTCGAAGTCGTCGCCACCAGTGGGGGCGTCTCCCAGCCGGAATACGACCTCGCGTGCAGTGGTTTCGGAATTCGACCGGCAGTGCCTTCATGGTCGGGTGCATCGATCGTCACCGACACCACCGTGGAGGCAGCATCACCCGCCGACGCGGGTGCGATCTTCATCGACGTTCCGGTCCACAACGTCGGCTGGAGCGCGGTGCAGTCCGCGCTCGATCTCGACGCGGCGAGCGGACTCGGTGGAGGGTTCTTCATCTGGGAGGGACTGGGGACCAGCGTCGCGGGCGAACCCGGCCTGCTGCGGTTCGGATTCAACACCGCCGGCGCCGACGAGGGCATGCACGAGGTCGAGGTGACGATCCAGGCGACCGACGAGGACGTGCCGGGCGAGACCACGCACTACATCACGCTCACGCTGGTCGTCACCATCGGGGGAGGCGGGCCGGTGCCCGGCGACTTCAACGACGACGGCTTCGTCAACGGCGCCGACCTCGGCCTGCTGCTCGGCGCCTGGGGTCCCTGTCGGGACTGTCCGCAGGATCTGAACGGCGACGGCGTGGTGAACGGCGCCGATCTCGGTCTGGAGCTTGGTTTCTGGACGGGATGAACGACGGCGACCGGGGAGAGACCATCCAAGGATTGGAAGGATCCGAAGTAAACGAAGAATCGGTGCGAACAAGGTTGTCCACCCGCACCAGCAACCGCCAAGATGGGCGCATCGCAGGATCCGAGTTCAGACAGCGCACCAAACCAGCCTGGAGTCATGCCGTGAAGAGCCGTACCCCGTTCGCCACCCTCGCCCTCGCCGTCATCGCGAGCGCGCCCGCTTCCGCCGCGACCGATGAAGTCTCGATCGTGGCGGATCGTGACAACACGATGTTCCAGTCGCAGGACGGCCAGCTCTCCTCCGGTTCGGGAACGACGCTCTACGCGGGCCGCATCAACTTCGAGGTCAACAACGACTGGCGGCGACGCGCCCTGATTCGGTTCGACGTCTCCGAAATTCCCGCGGGGTCGAAGATCGTCGAGGCCTCGGTTCGCATTCAAGTCACCCGGACGCCGCCCCAGCCACCGCTGAACGTCCCCTTCAAGCTCTTCCGCTGCAACGCGGCGTGGGGCGAGGCGGGCTCGTCTTCGGGTGGCGGCATGGGCGCCCCGAGCCAGCCCGGCGATGCGACCTGGTTCCACACCTCTTACCCCGATGCGTTCTGGGCGACGCCCGGCGGCGACTTCCAACGAACCGAGAGCGGCCTGGTGCTGATCGACACCAACGGAAGTTACACGTTCACCGGCGACGGGCTGGCCGCGGACGTCCAGGGGTGGGTCGATGGCGGCGACAACAACGGCTGGGTCATGACCGCGGACGTCTCGGAGCCGCGGACCGTGCGTCAGATCGCGAGTCGCGAAAATGCAAACGTCGCCAGCCGGCCCACGTTGATCGTGGTGTTCGAGGAGGGAGGCGGTCCGGCCGCCGACTTCAACGGCGACGGCCTCGTGAACGGGGCCGACGTCGGCCTGCTCCTCGCCGCATGGGGTCCGTGCCCGGGCTGTCCCGAAGACCTGAACGACGACGGCGTGGTCAATGGCGCCGACCTCGGATTGCTGCTCGTCGAGTGGTCGGGCTGATTCGATCGACCTCGGTCGAGCTTCACCAGGGTCACGTTTTTCTCACCCGGACCGCGAGGATCCTTCGGAGACCAACGCTCATGGGAAGCGGGCGACTTCGACCGGCCATGAACATGATCATCGCGGTGGCCGCGGCGATCTTCGCGCACCTGCTTCCGACTCGTGCCGCCTTCGCCGCCGAATCGGAGTACGTCGATGCCGGAAGGGGTGACGTCCGCGTCGTCCGGCCGAGCGACTTCGATCCCGCCGAGCCGCTGCCGCTGATCATGCTTCTGCACGCCTTCGCCTACTCGGGCGAGATCGAGGAGGCCTACCTGCAGCTCGCGTCGCAGGTCGACGCGCAACGGTTCATCCTCTGCATCCCGAACGGCCGTCGAAACTACACGGGGCAGCGGTACTGGAACGCGACCGACGCCTGTTGCGACATCTTCAACCAATCGCCTGACGACTCGGGCTACCTCCGGGGGCTCGTCGACGTGGTCGGCGACGCCTACGCGATCGATCCGCGCCGAATCCACCTCGTCGGCCACTCGAACGGCGGCTTCATGGCCCATCGCATGATCTGCGAACACGACGGGCTCTTCGCAGGAATCGCGACCCTCGCGTCGGCGACGTACCTGAACCCCGACGCCTGCACGCTCGAGACCCCGGTCCACGTGCTTCAGGTGCACGGGACGCTCGACGTGGTCGTCCTCTACGGTGGTGGCTGCTTCGTGTCGGGTGGTTGTTACCCGTCGGCGGAGGTGACGCATCGCTACGTCGCGTCGGACAATGGATGCGGCGACGCGCCGGATCCGCGTGGAGGATCGATCGATCTCGTTCCCGGCGGCGGGGCGGAGTCGACCATCTCGACCCACGCGTCGACTTGTCCGTCGGGGGGATCCGCGGAGTTGTGGACCGTGCCTGGTTTCGGGCACAACCCGCCGTTCGGAACGCGTTTCGCGGAGAAGGTCGTCGCCTGGCTCCTGGCGAGGCCGGCCCCCGCGACCGGGCCCGACGGGGACCTGAACGGCGACGGACTCGTGACGTCGGCCGACCTCGGCCTGCTGCTCGCCGCCTGGGGCGACTGCCCGGGCTGCTCCGCGGACCTCGACGGAAACGACCTGGTGAACGGTCTGGATCTCGGGCGGATGATCGCGAACTGGACGCCCTGAGTCGATCGACGATCGCCCGGGGCGTGCGGTCATGCGGCCATGCGGCCATGCGGCCATG
>NYSY01000031.1 GCA_002683215.1 Planctomycetaceae bacterium | reverse complement strand
AAGTCGTCGACCGCCGCCTCGATCGCGGCCTCGGCCTCGTCGAGATCCGATTGAATCCGGGCGCCGGCGGCATGGACGTGACCGCCACCGCCGAAGCGGCTCGCAAGCTGGTTGACGTCGACGATGCCGAGTCCCTCCCGGGCGGGCTTCGACCGGAAACTCACCTTGGTCAGTCCCTTCGCCGCCTCGGTGAGCAGGATCGACGCCCGGACCGCACCGATGTCCAGGGGGGTGTTCACGATTCCCGCGAGCCCTTCGAGCGAAGATCCCGTCTCCGCGAAGTCCTCCATGGTGAGACGCATCACCGCCACCGCGCCGTTTCCCATGTAGCGAAGCGACCCGAGGGCCCGGGCGATCATCGCGAGCCGGGCGGGCGAGGCGTTCTGCTCGATCTTCGCGAAGAGATCGTCCTTGTCGACGCCGGCGTCCATCAGCCGCGCCGCGACCCGGTAGACCTCGGGACCGGCGCTCGAGAAGCGGAACCACCCGGTGTCGGTGGCGAGTCCGAGGAAGAGCGGCGTCGCGACCTCGTCGAGGGCGAGGTCCACGCCGAGCGCATCGAGCACCGGGACCAGGGCCTGCGTGGCGGAGGCGCAGTTCACGTCGACCACGCGACGGGACGCCACCGATCCTCCACCGGCGTGGTGATCGACGCCGATCACCCGGTCGGCACGCTCCCGAAGCCACGTTCGCGTCGATTCCAGCTGGGTCCAGGCCCCGGTGTCGACCACCGCGATGACATCCGGTTCGTCCTCGGCGGACGGCAGGCCATCGTGTTCGAAGCGGCGAACGTCGTCGTCAGGGCCGGCGACCGAGAGGAGGTTCGGGTCGAGGGGGCCGGCCAGCAGCACGTGGCTCGAGACGCCGAGCTGCCGGAGACCGCGATGCAGTGCGAGACTCGACCCGAGTGCGTCGCCATCGGGCTTTTCATGGGTGGTGATGAGCACCCGGCTCGCCGCCCGGAGGGCGTCGGCGAGCTCGGAGGGCGTCGCGTTCGAGACGTATTCGAAATCGGGCTCTTTCCAGTCGCCATCGGGGCCGGCGGTGGTGGTCGGGGTCGTCACGAGGATGCGTTTCCGAAAGGGATGGGAGAATGGACGAGAGGATGCGGGACGGAACGGTCGGATCGGATGTGGGTTCAGGCGTGACCGGACTCGATGCAGGTTCGGCGAACCGCCGCGATGTCCCGCTCGATCTGGGCGAGCAGGGACGGAAGGTCGTCGTATCGGTACTGCCCTCGAAGGCGTCGAACCAGCGTCGCTTCAAGCCGCCAACCGTAGTCGTCGAGCGTACCCGCCCAGTCGAGCACGTGGATCTCCGCGACCCGCGGCGTCTCCTCGAAGGTCGGCTTGGTCCCGATGCTGATCGCCGCGGGATGACTCGAACCGTCCGGCAACGTCGCCAGTCCCGCGTACACCCCGTCGGCGGGAAGCAGCCCGCCCTGCAGATCGAGATTCGCGGTCGGAATGCCGATGGTGCGGCCTCGCTGGTCNCCCTGCACGACGACGCCGTCGAGGACATGGGGCTCGCCGAGCAGCACCCCGGCATCCTCGACCCGACCGAGTCGAAGCAGCTCCCGAATCGCGGAACTCCGCACCGGCGTCTCNAGGCCCGACTTCAGGCGGACGCGATGCTCCTCCTCGACGTGGACCTTGAATCCACGATCCGCGCCGAAACGACGAAGGTCCTCGACGCCGCCCGATCGACGATGGCCGAAGCGGAAGTCCGGACCCTCGACCATCACCGACGGAACGCCTCCGAACATCGTCGTGAGTCGGTCGAGAAACGTCTCCGGAGAGGCGGCGAGCAGTTCCGTCGTGGTCTCAATCACCAGCACCTCGTCGGCCCCCCGTCGCTTGAGCATCTCCTGACGCCGCGTCAACGACATCAGACGGGCCGGCGAGGAGTGGCCGAGAACCATGGCCGGATCCGGGTCGAAGGTCACCGCCACCACGCGTCCGGTCGGGCCGACCGCCGCCCGAGCGGCTTCGAGCAGTCGCCGATGTCCCAGATGAACACCGTCGAAATTCCCGATCGTGACTCCGAGCATGATTTCCTCCATCAGCACCGAGGGTCGGACCATCAAAATCACACGAATCCAAAAAACTCAGAGAAGGTGGTGGGTAATGATCTCCGATCCCTTGAGGTGGACCGGCGCAACAGGGTAGCCTCTCCGGTCTTGCTCTTGCCGTCCGCCAGGCGCTCCCGGGACCGACTTTCGAGGACTCTCGACCGATGGCCACATCCACTCTCTCCGATCAGTTTCCCACCCCCGAAGGTCACGCCGAACCGGAACAGCTGATCGCTGAACTCGTCTCGAGTTTCCAGAACACCGCGGAGTCGGTGATCCCCCGCTTCCTCGGCCAGATGCCGCGGATGTATTTCCAGGACACCGATCACGCCACGCAGCTCAGCCACCTCAAGGCGATCGTCGCGGCCCAGTCCGCGGATCGGCCGCTCGACATGACGCTGACCAGCGAGGACGGCTCGATCTGGACCACGATCCGGACCGACGACCGACCGGGCGTCCTGGCGGAGATCGTCAAGAACCTCCCGATGGACTTTTCCCTCCGCGCCGCCAAGGTCCACACCAGCCTCGATGGCAACCTGGTCCTCGACACGTTCGAATTCGGCGAACCACGCCCCTTCGATCCGGAGGATCCCCGCCAGCGCGAGAAGCTCGAAGCCACGATCGAATACGCGAAGGCCGAATGCCCGGACTGGCTGCCCGAACAGGTCCACGCCCACTTCGACAACTGCGCCGTCGACTACGTGAACACGCTGACCCCCCTCCGGATCGCGCATCACTACACGCTATTCCGGAAGGTCGCCGGCACCGACGGCACCCTGGTCGAGATCGAGCCCGAGTCGAATCCCGATGAAAGCCGCATCACGGTGGTCTTCGGCAACGCCCGGACCCGGACCTCCGTCGAGCGTTGCGCGACGCTGCTCGCCCGTCACGGCGTGAGCATCAATCGCGCCTACCTCGACCTGATCAAGGATCCCAGCCACGGTGTCGTCACCTACGTCGGTTTCGTCGTCCAGGGGCCCGACAAGAAGGCGATCGATCCCGACAGCACGCTCTGGCAGACGGTTCGCAAGGACCTGACCCGCGTCAAGTGGGTGCATTACGACGTGCTGGAGAAGATCACCGAGAATCCCGAGCTCCACATCGGACTCACCGAGATCACGCTCGGCCTCTCCCATCTGGTCCACAAGGTCCTCAACCCCCGCGCCCCGTTCGAGTTCACCCTCGAACGCATCAAGAACTGCGCCTGGGCCAACCTTCCCCTGTCGATGGCGGTCGCCCTGCTCTTCAAGAAGCGGTTCGATCCCCGCGGGCCGATGGACGACAGCACGTTCGAGTCCGAGTGCGCGAAGCTCACGACGGAGATCGAACGAACCGCGTCGAGCGAGACCTCCCGGACCGTGATCCTGACGATGCTCGACGCCGTTCGACACGTGCTTCGGACGAACTACCACGTCCACGGACGCTTCGGCTTCGCGGTCAGACTCGATCCCGAATTCCTCCGCAACGACGACCGGCCCGCCCTGCCCTACGGCGTGTTCTTCGTCCACGGCCGGGGGTTCGACGGATTCCACGTGCGTTTCCAGGACATCGCCCGCGGCGGCCTCCGGGTCGTCATGCCCCGGAGCGAAGCCCAGCACGGGCGGGAGGCCGAGCGGCTCTACGACGAGGTCTACGGGCTGGCGTTCGCCCAGCAGCTCAAGAACAAGGACATTCCCGAAGGCGGCGCGAAGGCCGCGATCCTCCTCGAGCCGGGCGCCGGCATCGACCGCTGTGTGAAGGCCTTCGTGAACTCCCTCCTCGATCTCATCACGCCCGAGCCGGAGACGCGGAAGCAGATCGTCGACCTCAGCGGCCTCGATGAACTGATCTACCTCGGCCCCGACGAGAACATCACCCCCGATCACATCGAGTGGGTCGTCCGACGAGCGGCCCTCCGCGGGTACCCGCTCCCCACCGCCTTCATGAGCTCCAAGCCCGGGGCCGGCATCAACCACAAGGTCTACGGCGTGACCAGCGAGGGCGTCAACGTCTTCCTCGACGTCGCCCTGAACGCGGTCGGCATCGATCCGCGGAAGCAGCCCTTCACCGTGAAGATCACCGGTGGCCCGGACGGCGACGTCGCGGGCAACATGATCCGGATTCTCCATCGCGACTACGGCGACAATGCGCGGGTCATCGCGATCGGCGACGGGTCGGGCTGCGCCGAGGATCCCGACGGCTTCGACACCGCGGAACTGATGCGACTCTTCGAGGAGGCGCTTCCGATCGCGTCGTACGACCGATCCAAGCTCGGCCCCCGCGGCTCGGTGCACGGCGTCGACGAGCCCGACGGTGCGCAGCTTCGCAACACGATCCACAACCGCGTGGTGGCGGACGCCTTCGTCCCCGCCGGTGGCCGGCCCGCGACGATCCACGCCGGAAACTGGCGGGACTTCCTCCAGGAGGACGGCACGCCCAGCGCCAAGGTGATCTCCGAAGGCGCGAACCTCTTCCTCACCCCGGAAGCCCGGGAACGCCTGTGTGAGGCGGGATGCGTGATCATCAAGGATTCCTCGGCCAACAAGTGCGGGGTGATCTGCTCGAGTTTCGAGATCTGCGCCTGCATGGTGCTGGAGGAATCGGAATTCCTGGAGATCAAGTCGACCTACGTCGACCAGGTCCTCGTCAAGCTGCGAGAACTCGCTCGCATGGAAGCGGAACTGCTCATCAACGAGCACGAACGCCATCCTGAAACCAGTCTTCCCGAGACCTCCACGAAGCTCAGCCGGATCATCAACGCCGCCGCCCCCGCGATCGCGGCGTCGATCGCGGACTGGAACGACGAGGATCTCGAGCACGGTCGCCAGCTCGTTCGCAACCATCTCCCGCCCATCCTGCTCGAAGTGGGCGGCGATCGCGTCTGGACGCGGCTCCCCGAGCGATACCTGCACTGGATGATGGCCAATCGGCTCGCCTCGGGAATCGTGTATCGCGAAGGCATCGACTTCCTCGACGACATGGCACCGACGGCGGTCGCGGAACTCGCGGTGCGCTACCTTCGAAAGTCCGCGGAACTGCAGGGCCTCCTCGAGACGCTCGACGCATCGCAGGTGCCGGAGCGCGACAAGGTCGCCCGGCTGCTGGAACGCGGTGGCATTCGGGCTTTGCTGCACGAGTCCTGAACCCGACCCCGCGAGCCTGCAACGACTCGTGACGAGCCGTGACGCAGGACGGCGGCGGGACCCTGCCGGGGTCCGCCGCCGTCCTGTGTGCTCAGGCACCCGCCGGCCTCGAGGATCCGGTCCGTCACGGTGCGATCAGGTCCACCATGGCGTTGCGGGCGGTTCGAAGATGATCGCCTCGGTGAGGAATTCGATGGCCCGCTGCAGCCCTTCCTCGATCGACATGAGCGCGTCCTCGTGCTCGATCGAGAGCACGTGGTCGTAGCCCTGGATCCGAAGCATCGAGACGAACGGCTTCCAGAAGTCGTGCCCGTGCCCCCAACCGCAGGTTCGGAAGGACCAGGAACGGTTCTGCAGGTCGGTGTAGGGGCGTGCATCGTTGTAGCCGTTGATCCGGCCCTGATGCGGGTTCAACTGGGTGTCCTTGGCGTGCACGTAGAACAGCAGCCCCGCCTCGCCCAGCACGCGGGCGGCTTCGACGGGGTCGATGCCCTGCCAGAAGAAGTGCGAGGGATCCAGATTGGCGCCGAGGACCGGCTTGCCCTTCAACCCCGAAGCCTTCATCGACCGCTCGCTCAGACGGATCAGGGTGTCGGGGTTGTACGCACAGAAGCCGGGATGGGCCTCCCAGGCGACCCGGACCCCGTGCTTCCGGCAGAGCTTGGCCTGCGTCGCCCAGTACGGCACGAGGACGTCGTCCCACTGGTAGGCGAGGATGTCCGCGAAGTCCGGCGGCCAGGCACAGGTGACCCAGTTCGGCGTGCGGTCGGACTTGGAGCCGCCGGGGCAGCCGCTGAAGGTGATGACGACATCGGTCCCGAGCTTCGGCGCAAGCTTGACCGCCCGCTCGAAGGCGACGTGATCCGCCTTGGCGAGTCGAGCCACCGGATGCACCGGATTGCCGTGCACCGCGAGCCCCGAGATTTCGAGGCCGTGGTCCTCGACCATCGACTTGATCCGATCCTGCTCCTTCTTGGAACCGAGGACCTTGGCGGGATCGAAGAAGGGGGTGCCGGGATAGGATCCGACGGGGATCTCGATCGCATCGAGTCCGCTTTCAGCGCAGTAGGCGAGGGTCTCTTCGAGACCGCGTCCGGCGAACAGGGCCGCCATCACTCCGAGTTTCATGATCGCATCCTTTCGAAAAAACGAGCACCGGAGAGGTTCGCCCCTCTCTCGGGAGGATCCACCGCCGTCGCAGGGCCCGACGCGGGGACAGGTGCCACGTTCCAAAATGGGATCGAGGCTGTGGCGAGCCTACCGCGCCCGACGAGTCCGGAAGCCTGTTTCGCAAGAGTTCCTTGCAGGGATCGCATCCGGCGGCCACACTGCTTTGATGCGCGTTCTCCTCACGGGCCCGATCATGGTCGTTCTGACCGCCACGATCCTCACGGCCGGGTTGGTCGCGGCCTCGTTCGAGGCTGAGCCGCCCACGGCCACGGATCCCCCCACCCCGGCCCCCGTTCCAAGCTCGGAGACGGCCCCCGATCCCGCACCACCCGCATCCCCCGCGTCGACCACGCCGCCGGCCGACGCTGATGCGAATGCGGATGCGGATGCGGATGCGGATGGTTCGCAAGCCGATGAACCGTCCCGCGTCTACCTCTGGGTCGATCGGTACGAGGAGCTCGCGGGGATCGTCGTCGACGAGGATCGCGATCTCATTTCCGTTCGGGATCTCAACGGCAACATCCGGAGCTTCCCCAAGGCGAGGCTCCACCGGATCATTCGGCTCAACGACGTCGAAGCCCCCCGACCGGGGCTGGTCGAGATGCGGGATGGAACGATTTTCGCCGGGGATCTGGTTCGGGACGATTTCGACGAGGTGGTCATCCGAATCGAGGGCGTGAACACCAAGCTGCCACGGGCGAGCGTGGTCCAGACCCGCCTCGATCTCTCCACGACGGACAAGTACCGACGTTTTCGGGAAGGGCTCGCGGACGACCAGTACCTTCGCCGGTACGAGCTCGCAGCCTGGCTCTTTCAAGAAGAAGCCTACGAACTCGCCCGCGATGAACTCGCCGATCTGGTCCAGAGCTCGAAGCTCCCTCAGGCCATCGACCTCCTCCGACTCGTCGAAGCCCAGCTTCTGCTCGAGGCGGATTCCGCGGCATCGAACTCGCCGTCCCCCCTTGACGGGCGAACGCTCCGCGACCGAAGGGACACCGGCCCCGTGGACCTTCGCGACCTCCTCCCGAAGGAGATCCTCTCGAAGGAGGATGTGAACACGATCCGGGTCTACGAGATCAATTTCCGCAAACCGCCGCGACTGCACGTCTCGCCGGATTCGATTCGCGAGATCCTCGAAAAGTACGGATCAAGCCCGTTGATCCCGGCGGACAGCGCCGGTCGGACCTCGCTCTTCCGAGCGCCACCCATCGAGATCGTCGACCTGCTCTTCAAGCTCAAGGCCCGGGATCTCTATTCCCGGATCGAAGTCGGATCCGAGCCGGAGGCCCTGAACATGTTCCGGCAGCGGGTCCATGACGCCTGGCTGATCCCGAACTGCGCCACCAGCCGTTGCCACGGCGGCCTCGACGGTGGACGGTTCTTTCTCCATCGACGCAACTCGAAGAGCGAACAGGTCCGTTACACCAACCTGATGATTCTCGAGCGGTGGAACGAACTCGACATGCCCCTTCTCGACTACCTGGACCCGGGCCGTTCCCTGATCATCCAGTACGGACTCCCTCGAAACGAGGCCCGATTCCCGCACCCCGAGGTCAAGGGATGGAAGCCGGTCTTCGGGCGGGGCAATCCCCGACTCCTCCGGGATACTTTCGGCTGGTTGAACTCGATGTTTCGGCCCCGGACCACGTATCCGGTCGATTTCGAGGCCCCGGTCATCGAGACCCCCGAGCTTCCCACCCCGGATTCGCCTGATCTGGTCGACGACCGACGGGGGCGATGACCCCCGAAAGGCGGTCGCAAGGCCGTCGAAACCGGTACACTCTCGCGTTCCCCGGGATCGCCACGGATCGAGATCCGCTCGGTGTTCCCTCAACCGGCTCGAAGACGGAGACGACGACGACCATGCTGCGACGGCCGCGCCTCATCACGATCCCCCTGCTCGCGACGTCCCTCGCCATCGGCCTCATGGGCTGCGAGGACGGAAGCTCCGACGGCGCCGAAGGCGTCACTCGGATCAGCAACGAGTACGACACCATCCTCCAGTCTCGACCGATCATCCGCGAGGATCGCACCACGATCGACGAGACCGCGGTCGAACTGCGCCGGCTCGCGACCCAGGCCGACGACCTCGGCCAGACCGGCGATGCCTACGCCGCCGCCATCCTCGCGGCGAACATTCGCTCCGCCGCCGGCGCGTTCGAGGTCGACGAGGCCGGACGACTCGAGTCCGCCGCGCAGGTGACCCGGACGCTGATTCGAGGGCTTGCGGACGATGCGGAACTGCTCGCCTCGTCCGCGGATGCCGCCGAATCGATGGACCCGTCGCAGGCGACGCTCCTTCTGGAGACCACCCTCGCGGACGCCCGTGCCCGCATCGCCGCGGCCGAGGCGCAGATGTCGGAGCTGAACGAACGCCTCGAACAGGCTCGTGCCCAGCGTGATTCGCGAATCGAACGGGCCGGCGTTCTGGAAAGTCAGGCCTCGGAGCGTGCTCGAACCGGCGTGGATGCCGGACCGCTCGCCGGTCTCGACCAGATCAACGAAGCGATCGGTTTCCGAAGCGAGGCCCGCGGGCAGCGGATCGAGGCGGCTCGCAACGACATCTCGATCCAGACCCTGGCACCCACCATCCGGGTCGCGACGGCTCGACAGGACGGCCAGAACGAAATCATGAACCGGGCCCGCGAATCGCGGGACGGGGTGACGGACCGACGTGAGAACAACCTCGCGTACGCGGACACCCTCCGACGTGATGTCGCCGAACTCGCCTCGAGCATGCTCACATCGATGAAGGAGCTCGAGCGAATCGAATCGACCGAGATCATTCCCCGATTCCAGCAGGCCATGAACGACTTCAGTGGCGCCGCCGACAGCGCCCGGGCCCTCACCCGCGGCGGGTCGAAGGTCGAGTCGTCGATCGGGGCGAGGACGATCTCCGGCGCCGAGTTCGCTCGTGGACGCGTGGCCTGGGACGCGGCGTCCGCTCGAAACCGGACCGCGGACCTCATCGCCCGCATCATCGCGACGGGAATCCTGACCGACGACACCGCGATGAAGGCGAACCTGGAGCAGCTGATCGCCAGCCGCGACGAGTTCCTCAAGGACGCCGCCGCGAGCATGCAGAAGTCGCTCGACGCACTGAACAACACCGGTTCCCGCGACGAGACCGATGCCTTCATCACCCAACGGGTCCAGCAGGCCCTCGAGGGGATCAATGGGGCCGACCTCGTGTCCATGGCGGATGCCGCTCGCAAGACCCGCGCTTCTGCCCGCTCGGCGAGCGGCGGAGGCGCCGCAGCCGGCGGTTTCGGCACCCCCGCGGCCCTCGCGAAGTTCCTCAGCACCCCGGCCGTCGACGCCAGTTCGATGGCGACCTATCGCTCCGTGGTGATGGCCGACTCCGCGACCGCGAAGGATCTCGCCGAGATCTTCACCGCGCAGCTCGACCTGATGGCGGATCTCCTCCCGGCGATGACGAAACGATTCGGAGCGGATGCGACGATCGCCGCCTTCGAGAATTCGGAACAGGGCGACTCGCCGTTCCCCACCTTCACGGTGGAATCGGTCGACGGTGATTCGGCCAGACTCGCCAACAACACGATGTCCGTCGTCGCCGCGAAGGGAGCCGGCGGATGGCATGTCGATCTCGACGCCACCCTCAAGAGCGATCCCCAGATCGAGATGATGGTCTCGATGGCCGGTCCGATGCTCAAGAACATGATGCGAGGACTCGGAGAACAGTTCCAGATCGTCGCCGAAGAGGTCGAGGCCGGGGACTTCGAAAACGCGTCGGACGTGATCGCCGCGCTGGAAGCGAAGATGTCCGCCGCGATGGGCGGCATGGGCGGCCGTTGATCCGGGGATCATCCCCGGACGAACCCGGTCAACCGGTACCGTCCGAATCAACCAGACGTTGCAACACGTTCGCCGCGGTCTCCCGGACCGCGGCGTTCTCTTTTGAATCCTCCGCAATGGATTCGATCCGTTCACGGAGCTCATCGGCACCCGGTCGGCCCGGCGACCGGACCAGGGCGTTTCCCGCACAGACGAGGGCGTTCCGCTTCCACATCCAGAGCGTCGCTCGACGCGCGGCCGTGCCTTGCAGCGTGGTGTTCCGGGCGTCTTCATCCCACCCGAGCACGCCGAGGAGTTCGAGATCGTCCCGTCGCGGCGCGTAGTCCGGATGGATGGGCAACGGCAGACGTCGTTGCTTCCGGACCGAATGCGGGCAGACCTCCTGGCAGACGTCGCACCCGAAGAGCCAGTCGCCGGTCGACGCCGCGAGATCGGGCGGAACGTCACCCCGGTGTTCGATCGTGGTGTACGCGATGCATCGGCTCGCGTCGACCGAGAAGGGCGTGATCGCCTTGGTCGGACACGCATCGATGCAACGGGTGCAGGTTCCGCAGGGGTCCTCCCCGATATGACGCGATGGCGTCGGCTCCAGCCGAAGCGTGGAGACCACGGCGCCCAACAGCAGCCAGCTGCCGTGCCCGGGCTCGATCAGAAGCGTGTTCTTGCCGACGAGGCCGAGGCCGGCCCGCATCGCGTGCTCCCGCTCGAGAATCGGCGCGGTATCGACGCACGGTCGAAAGTCCGCTTCGGGATGGGCTGCGGAGAGCGTCCTCGCGAGTTTGACGAGTCGCCCCTTCAGCACCTTGTGGTAATCCCGCCCCCGGGCGTACCGCGCGATCCGACCGCGGGCGGGCCCGTCCGGATCGACCCGGTCCCGGCGTCCGTCGTGATACCGATCCGCGACCACGATCATCGACACTGCGCCCGGGAGATAGACGCCGGGATCGAGCCTTTCCTCGAGCCGTGCCTCCATCCATTCCATCGATCCATGCCGGCCCGCCGAAATCCAGGCCCGAACCGCTTCGGCATGACTGGTGGGCGAGGCATCACAGACGCCCGAGAGCGTGAAGTCGAGACTTCGACAGGATTCGAGCACCTTCTCCGTCAGGTGGACGGCGTCCTCTCCCGCCCGCCCCGCATCCGTGGTCACCGAAGGCCCGCCCAGCGTGCGAGGCGTCCGGGAGGCACGTCCGCCACCACCCCGCCCGATCCCGTGATCGCAGCTGCGGCGGCGTACCCGCTCCGAGTCGCGCCCTCCATCGTCGCGGGCCAGCCGGTGTCGCACCAGTCGCCCGCGAGATACAGGTTGGGGATGCCGTTGCCGCCGGGTGCGGGGCCCGGTCGAATGGCGTCGATCCCCGGCGAAGCCCGGAACGTCGCCCGCTTCTCCTTCACGCTTCGCACTTCGACGGGTTCGATGCCACGACTCGCCGGCAACGCCCAGTGCAGGTCCGCCACCACCCGCCGGCCGATCGCCGCCTCGTCGAGTCCCATCCAGTCATCCGCCGCGCTGATCACCGCGTGCACGTGATGAAGTCCGGAGGCATCCACGCCCTTGTTGAAGAACCAGTGCGTGTCGCGGTCGGGAAGCACCAGATGGGGATACGCCCTGACGTCGTCGCGCATCACCGGTCGGTCGAAGAACAGATGGACGCCGAGAATCGGACTGGTCTCGAATCGCTCCAGATTCGAGAGCCGGGGATCCGACGCCCGCATCGGCCCCGACACGATCTTCAACAGTCGGTCGGGCGGCACGGTGCTCACGATCGCCGCCGCCGGAACCAGGCCGTCATCCGTGACCACGCCGTTCGCGCGAATGCCGTCAAACGCGATTCCCCGGACCGACGTCCCGAGCCGGAAAGACCCACCGGCCTCGCTGGTGATCTCCAGCGCGGGGTCGTAGAGGGACCGGAGGTCGCAGGTCGCGAGGCCCATCGTCGCATGCCAGCCACCGGCGAGGAATCCCTCCTGAAACACCTGCATCGCATGATTTCCCGCGACCTCGTCGCAAGGCAGATTGCAGGCCCCCACCACCACCGGCTCCCAGAAAAGCCGCCTCGCGTCGGAAGACTGCCCCATCTCGTCGAGAAACGCTCCGAACGAACGGTCGGCCCATCCCGCCCGACCCGCGAATCCCATCCTGAGAAGATGCCGCATCGCCTTACCCACCAGAATCTTGGTGTCCGCCGAAAGCAGCCGCATTCGAAGGAATGATGGCGCGAAATGGGCGGGGGCCGGCAATGGGGCGGGCCGCATCCGATCGGGGCGCCGCGGCGGATTGGCCCACCAGGTCTCCGGCTGCCATTCGATGCGGTCCGCCACGCCGAGACGCGCGTAGAGATCGAGCACGTTCGAGCAGCACCCCATCACCACATGCTGGCAGTTGTCGAGCAGGCGACCGGAACGAGGATCCTCGAAGCTGGTCGCCCGACCACCCAGCTTGCCGCGGGTCTCGAGCACGATCGGCTTGTAGCCCGACTCCGCGAGGCGGATGGACGCCGCGATGCCGGCGACGCCACCCCCGATGACCACGACCCGCTTCACGACGCGACTCCGCGGGCGAGCCGGCGGGCCCGCCAGGCGATGGTCATCTTCCGGATCGATCCGAGTCCGACCCGCGCTCGGACCACTCGACTCGGATCACGGTCGATGCGTTGCAGCAGTTCATGATAGATCTGGGTCATCGCCCAGCTGGTCGCCCGGCATTCCGCGTTCAGATGGGCGTCGAGGCGGGCCGAGGCGCGGAAGTACGCTTCGGCGTGCGCCACCTGACCACGAATGAAGTCGTGACAGCGAATCGGATCCCGCCACGCGAGCAGGCCGTCGATGTCGAGTCCGGCGGCCTCGAGTTCGTCCGCGGGAAGATACGTCCGCCCACGCTGCCGATCCTCGCGAAGATCACGAATGATGTTGGTCAGCTGGAACGCCTTGCCGCGATCGACCGCCATCCGATCGACCTCGGGGTTCCCGTCGTGGCCCCAGATGCGAACGCAGATCAGTCCGACGGTCGAGGCGACCTGCCAGCAGAATCGTTCGAGCACGCTCCGATCGGGACACGTCGTCCAGTCGAGGTCGGCGTCCTGCCCGTCGATCATCGCGTCGAAGGGCTCCCGCAGGAGCGCGTACCGCTGGACGGTGTCGCCGAACGCCCGCCACCAGGGGTCGGAATCGACCTCGCCGAGGAACACGCGATGCGTCCGGGCTCGAAAGGCGTCGAGTTCGAGTCGGCGGGCATCGGGCGTCGCGCCCTCCTCGTCGGCGATGTCGTCGGCTTCCCGCATCCAGGCGTAGATCGCGTAAAGCGCCGAACGCTTCGGTTCGGGCGTGAGCCGGAGCCCGTACCAGAAGTTTCTCGCCCGGGACTTCACGATGCGGCCACACGCGTCGTAACCACGGGCCAGTTCGAGGTCGGGTGAATTCATGCCACCGCCTCCCCCCTCGACGCCGTCCGCCGGGACGTCCGCGTGTTGACCCAGGCCCGGAGCACGATCGCGATCTTTCCGGTCAATCCGAGCGTCGGCCGGTGCAGGACCGTCTCGTAGTCCCAGTCCTCGATCGACCGAAGCACCCGCGCCCCGCCGTTCGCCAGCACCTCGATCACCGGCGCCGCCCTCGGCCCCAGCGACGCCGGAAGGGCTCCGCCCGCTTCGAACTTCGCCCAGGTTCGATCGACGCAGCACCGAACGAGCCGCCTCGACTCCTCGAGAAAGGTGTCGTCGCAGGCCCACCCCTGTTCCGCGGTCCGCCGGAAACGGGCTTCGAAATCCTCGATGTCGATGGACTCGCGCGGGATGTAGATCCGATTCCGGTCGAGCAGGTCTCGACGCAGGTCCTGCCAGTGGTTCGTGAGCTGCAGCGCCGTGCAGATCGCATCGGAACGCTCGAGCTGCTCCGGCGTTCCGGCCTCGTCGAGCAGGCGGAGGACGATTCGTCCGACCGGATCCGCGCTGCGGCGGCAATAGTCGAACAATCCATCCCAGGTCTCGTATCGATCCACGGTCTGGTCCTGCTCGAAGGCGGAGACGAGATCCTCGAACGGTCGACGGTCCAGCTCGAACCGCTCGATGGTCGGCGACAGCGCCCGAAAGACCCAGTGACGCGGCTCGCCGGCCCATGCGGCCTCGATCTCCGAACGCCACCAGCCGAGAAGCTCGAGGGACCGATCCCGATCCCCGATCTCATCACCGAGGTCGTCCGCCGTCCGGCAGAAGGCATAAACGGCGGCGAAATCGTCCCGGACGTCGCGGGGCACCAGTCGGGTGAGGACCGAGAAGTTCTCCCGATGCGACCCGGCGAGTCGCCGGGCACGCGAACTCGCTTCGCCCACGGTCACCTCCGACCATCCCGAAACCGGGGCGTCGGGGCCGTTGAGTGCGAGATCTTCGTGGATGCGTCGGTCGGTCATCGCAGCGTCGAAATGGAGGAACGAGAGCGACACGAGTGTAGCCGGATTCCGGTCCGGACCGCCCGGAATCGTCTACCGGAGATCGGGTACTGCTACCATCCGTGCAGCAGGTCTCGTTCGTCCTCCAGTCGGTCTCCTTTTCCATGAAACTGATCCTCGCGAATCCCCGCGGCTTCTGTGCCGGCGTGAACATGGCCATCGCCGTGGTCGACGAGCTCCTGGAGCTCTTCCCCGACGAGACCATCTGCGTCTACCACGAGATCGTCCACAACCGGCATGTGGTGAATCGCTTCCGCTCGCAGGGCGTGATCTTCGTCGAATCGATCGGGGAGGCACCGGATGGATCGGTGGTCGTGTTCAGCGCCCATGGCATCAGCCCGGTGATTCGCGAGGAGGCAGCGCGGCGAAATCTCGTCACCGTCGACGCGACCTGCCCCCTGGTCACCAAGGTCCATGCAGAGGCGATCCGCTACGCGAAGCGAGGTTGGCAGATCATCCTCGTGGGTCATGCCAATCACCAGGAAGTGATCGGTACCCGCGGCGAGGCGCCTGATTCGATCCAGATCGTGGAGACGCCCGACGACATCCCAGGCCTGCAGATCGACGATCCCGAGAAGTTGGTCTACCTCACCCAGACCACGCTCTCCACCGACGATGCGAACGTGATCATCAGGGCGCTCAAGGACGCGATCCCGACGATCAAGGCGCCCCCGAGCGAAGACATCTGCTACGCGACCACGAACCGCCAGAACGCGGTGCGGGCCATCGCCCCGGACTGCGATCTCGTCCTGGTGGTCGGGAGCCGGAACAGTTCGAACAGCGTCCGCCTGACCGAGATCTCCCAGAACGTGGGCACCCCGGCCAGGCTCCTCGACGACAAGAGCGAAGTCGTCGACGCGTGGTTCGAGGGCATCGAGACGGTGATGATCACGGCGGGAGCGAGCGCTCCAGAGGACCTCGTGAACGATCTCATCCTCCACCTGATCGAAACCCACGGGGGCGAAGTCGAGCAACGGGACATCGATCGCGAGACGGTCGTCTTCGGTCTGCCGGGCTCCTTGAGGAAACTGATGCGAAGCCGCGGGATCGATCCCGGAGATCGAACGATCACCGTGGACGGCGCCGGCAATCTCGATCGACTCCTCGACGAGCACGGCATTCCGCACCGGACCATCGACCTCACGATCGGCGCCTCCGAATGAGCGAGGCCGCCGTGGCGTCGCCCGAGCGACGCGGCTCGAGCATCTTCGATCAGGATCCGGAATCCCTCCGCGACTGGGCGGTCGAACGCGATCTCCCCCGCTACCTCGGCGATCAGGTCCTTCGCTGGGTCCACGAACGAGGTGTGATCGATCCGAAGCTCATGAGCGACGTCTCCCGCCTGGGGCGTGAGCTCCTCCTGGAGTCGTTTCGATTCGGCGAGGCCGTCGAGCTTGCCGCCCCCGTGGCGACGGACGGGACCCGGAAGATCCTGCTGGGCTGGCCGGATCCCACCGAAGCGGCCGAGGGCACGCTTCCGGTGCTGGGGCAGGAGCCGGAAAAACAGACCGAGTGCGTGATGATCCCCGCCGAGGGTCGACGGACCGCATGCATCTCCAGCCAGGTGGGTTGCCCCGTCGGTTGTCGGTTCTGCGCGAGCGGACTGGGCGGCCTCGAGGGGAACCTCACCCGGGGCCGGATCGTCGAACAGGCGTGGCGACTCGGCCGCCTTCGCGATTCGGGCCGGATCAGCAACGTGGTGTTCATGGGCATGGGGGAACCACTGGCCAACCTGTCGGCGGTCACCGAGGCGATTCGAACCCTGCATGCGCCGTGGGGCCTCGGAATCTCCGCCCGGCGGATCACCGTCTCGACGGTCGGACTGCCCGCGGCGATCCGGAAGTTCTCGACCTTCGACCTTCCGGTGACGCTGGCCCTCAGCCTGCACGCACCGAACGACGACCTTCGCCGCGAGATCATTCCGTGGGCGACGTATTCCACCGTGCCCGAACTTCTCGATGCGTGTCAGGAGTACTTCCGCCGCTCGGGGCGCGAGATCACCGTCGAGTACATCCTGCTCGGTGGTTTCAACGACCGCGTCGAACACGCGCGGGAGCTCGCCGCCCATGCGGGCCGACTCCGGTGCAACGTGAATCTGATCCGGTACAACGAGGTCGCAGGCCTTCCCTTCCAGCGACCGTCCTCGGATGACGTCCATCGATTCCAGGCGGAACTTCGACGCCGGGGCGTCAACGCCCACATCCGCGCGAGCCGGGGACGGGACATCGCGGCGGCGTGCGGCCAACTCCGACACGAACGGCGCCAGGGCAAGGGCCGGCCAGCCCAACGCTGCGCCGACTGATTCGATCAGTCCGCGTCGAGCCCCAACCGCACCAGCACCGAAACCGAGGTCTCGTGCAGCCGACCGTCGGACGCCAGATCGTGCCACGCCCGAAGCACGGCGGACCAGCGGGCGTAGTCGGCTTGATCGCCGATCTCCCGGATCGCGCGGTCGATGCCGCTCTCGATCGCGACGCGACGGGCCCTCGATTCCCGGTCACCGCGGCGGGATTCGGGAATGAAACGCCCGATCTTCGCGATGATCGGCGGCAGCCAGTCACGGATCGGAATCTCCGCCCGCATCCTTCGGTCGAATGCCACGAGGTCGACCCGGGCGAGGTAGACCCGTTCGATCCGGTCGCCGCGGGCTCGTCGCACACCGAGTCGTCGCCGAAGGCGGCGCCGGTGATCGAGACTGCTCGCGGCGACCGCGAGCGCGAAGACGTCACGGGCCAGCATCGCCTCGCCCAGCGGGAGGATCGCGAATCGGGTGAGTTCACGGCCGGTATCACCCCGGTCGGCGGCATGAAGCTGGCCGATTCGATCGAGATACTGGTCGACCAGCGTCCGCCCCCCCCGCCGAAACAGGCTCGCGACGGCCAGCAGCAGGTCATCGAGGGCGACCCGTCCGGCTTCGGTCTCGAGCAGCCCGGGGACCGTCTCCAGAAGTCGCTGGATCCGTTGATCGAGCCAGCGGGCGGAACTCGACCCACGGTGCAGACGGGTCTCGAGCACGATCTCCCGCCGCCGTCGCGCGAACGGCTCGATGGTCGCCGAGGCCGACCCGCCCCCGCTCTGTGGCGACTCGGCCAGCAACCGCCCGAAGCGGAACGCCTCGCCGGTGCGACCGAATCCGACCCGTTCCAGATGCTGCGCCGCCTCGGTGATCGCCTCGAGCGAGACTGGAACGAGCCCCCGCTGGTAGGCGATTCCCGCGAGCACGACGTCGAGCAGGCGACGATTGCCGAACTGCTGGATGACCCTCGGAAGAATCGCATCGACGAGATCGCCCGACGTTCCGCAGTGTCGAGCCGCTTCCGCCTGCAGCGTCGCCGCCACGTCGGGAAGGGAGGCCCGCTCGTCCGGCGGCGACTCGGTGTTCGCCACGATGGCGGTACGGCCCGGAGTGGCGATCCGGAGTTCGGGGTCGGTCGCGATCGCCCGCAACGTCTCGATCGGGTCCACGCCGAGCACCACGTCGGCCTCTCCCGGCGGAATCGAGGGGACCAGCGTGTCGACCACGTCCTCCCGGACCGGTCGCGTGAAGAGCACCTGGGACCACGCGGAGGAATTCGAGGACCGAGCCGCGCCGAGATTGGCGAGTCGGACGTCGAAGCCCATGATCCTCCCGGCGAGCGCGACGAGACTCGCGGCACCGCCCGGCGAGACTCCACGCACGCCCGCGACGTGAAACCGCCAGCGACCCCGACCGCGATGCCGAAGGGTCGGCACGGTGATTCCAAGATCCTGCGGCACCGGCGTGGCGACCTGGGGACTCCGCTGTCGCACGAGTTCGGTGATCTCGAGCAGTCGGCCGACCCGGAGCACGAACGATCGTGGCAGCCGACTCCGCACCGGTTCGAAGCGATACCGGCCTTCGACGTCGTCGGGCCGCGGGAGCGAGCTGTCGACGGTGGGCTCTGCGAACGGCCGCACGCCGCACGCGTCGTCGATCCGGGTCTTCACCCGGAGGAGCGGTGAATATCCGAGCCGATCGATCTCCTCGAGATCGCGGGCGACCCCCCGTTCCCGTCGACGGACCACCAGCAGCGAGGGGTGGGAGGCCCGGACCGCCTCGCCGATGTCCTTTCGCAGCGAACTCTCGTCCTCGACGTCGACGCGACGCACCTGGGCCGGGTTCTCACCGGCCGCGGGAATGGCCGCGGTCAGGAGTCGCACCGCGTCGAGCTCGTCGCCGCCCCCGTCGTCGACGAGGATGGTGACCCAGGGACGTCCGAGGTCCCGGGCCGCGGCAAGCAGGACCGCCTCTTCGAGCAGTCGTCGACGCTCCACGATCTCGACCGCGACGACCCGCCCGGTGAATCCCGCCGGAGGACGACCGTTGATCGCCAGCGCGAGCGGTTCCTCCCCCTCCTCGACGACCCGGCGGAGCATCCGGTCCGCCGAAACGGATGCACGTCGAACCGTCTGCAGGAGTCCTCGCCCCGTCTGCCCGCTCCGCACCGGCACCAGTCGTGATGATTCGTCGGTTTCCGAACCCGCTTGCGACGGCTCGCCTCCGGGAGGTTCGAGGGTCGGGCGGAGCTCCAGCAGGACGTCGCGAAGCTTGGTGGCGAGCGTGGAGGGGTCGCGGGCATCACCCGGTTCGATGACCGCGTCGCTGCCGCCGGGGACCCGTCGCCACGCGACCTCCGCGACGATCTCACCGCGACGCCGAAGTCGTTCCGCGATCTCGATCACGGGCGCGGCGAGCAGCCCGGGACGGGTCTCGATCACCAGAACGGTGCGCGAGCGGGTGAGCAACCGTTCGATCAACGAGGCGTCGAGCGGATTCACCAGCCCGACGTGGATCGCGGGGACCCGCCCGGTGAGGCGGGTCTCCTCCAGCACGTGACGAACCGAACGGGACGCGAGGCCGGACGCCACGATCGCGACCGTCTCGCGTTCACCGGGACTCGGCATCCCCGTCGCCGAGTCGAGTTCCAGGCGACGGCCCAATCGGGTGAGATCCTCTCCACCGATCAGTCGCGGACCGCGACGTCGTCGCAGCGCGGCCGCGGTGTCGATGGTCTCGACGATCCGATTCGCTCGAACCGTGAGGGTGACCGCCACCGACAACAGGGACGCATCGATGATGATCGCGGCGGGTCCGTCGGACACGTCGGCGAGCCGCGCCGCGTGTTCGATCTTCAGGCGGAGGTCGTCGAGGTCGGTGGTCTCGAGCACCGGGATTCCGAGACCGGCGAGCAGGGATCGGGCCGGGGTTCCCGGCGCAGCCTGCGGGTCGTCCACCGCGATCACGACCAGCCCTCGACGGGCGGCGTCACCACCGCGGCCGATCGCGTCGACGGCCCGAGGGATCTCGTGGGTGGCCACGATCGCGACGGCCGCGCCACGAGCCGCGAGCCGGCCGGCCTCGACGAGTCGTCGCTCGGGGCTTCGTCGAGCGATGAAGGCGAGTCGATGTCGATTCAGGACCCGGGCGATCACCGGATCCTCGGAGGCCGCGAGCAGACGATCGAACACCCCGCCCACCTCCACGAGGAGCCCGCCGATCACCACTTCGGATTCGAGCACGCCCTTGAGCACGACGGCCGGAGCGTCCATGAGCTCGCGCCCTTCGGCGCGGTCGAACACCTCGGCGTCGACGATCGGCGAGCGTCTTGCGGCTTCCAGCACGGTTGGATTGTACGAAGCGAGACCGGGATCAGTCGTGCTCGAGCAGACGACGGATCGCATCCCCCACCCCGGTGCCGGGCGGCCCGGTCCGTCGATCGGCGACCGCGACCACCCGGGCATCGGCGTTCGCCATCGCGATTCCGATGCCCGCGCCCCCCACCATGCCCACGTCGTTCAGTCCATCACCGATGGCCACCACCGACTCGGTGTCGAAACCCCGCCGTCGGGCGATCGCCTCGAGCATCGTCCACTTGTCGACGGTCGGATCGAACGCTTCGAGCAGGTGGATGCGATCACCCGCCACCTCGGATTCGACGATCGCCTCCCAGGCCTGCAGAAGCACGCGATCCCCGAGTTCCTCGCGGATCTCCTCGACCACCTGGCTCAGGACGGTGCCGACCGCGGTGGTTCCGACGCGAACCGTGTGCTCGAGGGTCGGGACCTCGGCGAGGTGCTCGACCCAGCGGGCGTTCACGTCGTGACGTTCGAACCACCATCGCGTCGCCTCGCTGACGGCGTCGCGCCCGATCATCCAGTAGTCGCAGCCCGCCTCCGGTGCGTCCTGCAGGAGATGCACGACGTGACCGTGACGGCGCAGGTTGGTCGCCACCGCCGTGGCCGCCTCGGGATGCACCACGCTTCGTTCGAGCGTCTCACCCGTCGCCGCATCGTGCAGCAGGGCACCACCCGCCGCGATCATCGGACCCGTGGCCTCGATCGGCCGGAGCGCCTCGAGCGATTCGGACCAGGATCTTCCCGTCGCGATCACGATTTCCACGCCCGCATCGCGGGCCGCGTCGATGGCCGCCCGATCGGAGTCGGTGACCCCCGCGCGGGTCAGCAGCGTTCCGTCGAGATCGATGGCGATGAGACTGGGCTTCATGGGAGAGGGGACCGCACGCCGGATGGAGGAGGAGCGATCCCCGAGCATACGGGATCCATGGCCCTGGATCGCCGAACCCGCGTGGTACGATGCGACGGTATGAGGACGGCCCCGGACGAATCCTCGACCTCGGGTTCGACCGACGACCGTCGGACGATTCTCGGCCACGCCCTCGGCCCCGCGCTTCGGGAGACCCTCGAAGGCCGGCTCGGGGATATCCGATGGTTCCGAGCGGACTGGCAACGCAGCGGCGCCGCGACCGGCCGAGCTCGGTGGACCGGGCCGACGGGCGAGGAAGTCGACGTGGTCGTCAAACTCCCCGTGAGCGAACGCGAGTATCGATGGCTCGGGCGGTTGCAGGATTCGACGCCACCGCTTCCGGTGCCGAGGCTCCTCGCCTCGGGCGATGCCCTCGGTGGATATCAGCTCGCCTGGGTCGTCATCGAACACCTGCCGGTCGGACCGCTCGGCACCCACTGGGAGGACGATCACATCCTGCGGATGACCGAGGCCGCGGCACGCTTCCAGGCCGCGGCGGCGGGTCATCCCATCGACCGTCCGATTCGTCACGAGGACTGGGAACGCCTGCTCAAGCGATCACGAGAGGCGGTACGGGGCCAGAACATCAACCAGCCGACGCGCTGGCGAAGGATTCTGAAGTCGGTGGCCCGAAACCTCGACGCCATCGTCGAGAATTGGCGGGACCGTGCGCCGATCGCATGGATCCACGGTGATCTCCACCTGGCCAACGGCATGGTCCGCGACGCGGACGGCGCCGGTCCGGTGGTCCTGATCGACCTCGCCGAAGTCCGGCCCGGACACTGGGTGGAGGATGCGGTCTACCTCGAACGGCTCCATTGGGCCCGGCCTGAACGGCTCAAAGGGCGGAGCCCCGTTCGACTGCTCGCCACCGCGCGACGACGGCTCGGGCTCGAGGTGGAGGAGGATCACCCCCGAATCGCGGACCTGCGTCGGATCCTCATCGCCGCCTGTGCCCCCGCTTTTCTGCGGACGGAGGGGATTCCCGTCTACGTGGATGCCGCCCTGGATCAGCTGGAGCGGGGGCTGCGGCGGTTCGCCTGAGGCTTCAGACGACGCGTCCCGGGACCGGCCTTTCCCTGATCCTGAAAGCCGCTCGTACCGGGCGGCGGGCCTGCTACCATGCGGGGTCCCGAACCGTCGTCGGTCGACGGGCTGGACACCGTGTGGAGCTCCCCGACCATGGACGACCGTCTCAAGCAGGTCCAGACCACCGACCTGACCGATTCCCGCCTCAACCACGAGTTCGTCGCCTGGCTCAAGACGTCCGGCATGAACTACCTGCTGATGCTGCTGCTCGTCGCCTGCGCCTTCCTCGCGTGGGACTGGTGGAACCGCAAGCAGGACGCGGCGATCGACACCGCGTGGACCGAGCTCGCGTCCGCGACCAGCCCGGCAGCCCTTCGCGGCGTCGCCGAGACTCACGCCACCGTCGACGGGATCGCGGAACTCTCGCTCCTCACCGCGGGTGACATCCTGCTGCAGTCGGCCAAGTCCGGCCTGCGACCCGGACTCGCCGCCGGCGACGAGGGGGCCGAGCTCACGCCTGAAGACAAGGCCAAGAGCCTCCAGGAGGCGGATGCGTTCTTCGCCGAAGCGGTCGAAATCGCCTCGGCCCGACCCGGATTCGCCGGCAAGCCCATGATGATCGCGGGGCTGTTCGGAAGAGCCGCGGTCGCCGAAAGCGACGGTCGACTCGACGACGCCCGAACCCACCTTCAGGCGGTGGTCGAAGTCTCGACGCCCGAATACTCCCCGATGGCCGAACAGGCGACCGCCCGACTCGAGAACCTCGACGGCATCGGCGATCACGCCAGTCTTCCGAATCAGGCGGATCTTCCGGTGATCGCCATCGGCGAGGAAGAGGCCTTCACGGTCCCCGCGGCGGACGATCTGCTCGAGATGTTCGAAGCCGAAGAGGAAGAAGCCGGTGCGGACGCGGCGCCCGATGAGGCCGCCGCCGACGACGTCGCGCCCGAGACCGAGGCCACCGAGACGCCCGCGGCCCCGTGACCGGCCGTGACGACGCCGACGACGCCGTGCCGCCGACACCCCCGATCACCCGGACGCCGGAATCCGGCGAGGGCGGCGAGGGCGGGCTCTTCGATGCCGGCGGCAAGGTGGATCGCGAGGCGATCTACCGCCAGCACGAGACCCGGTCCGATGACGACACCCCGGTGCGGGTGCGGCTCGAGCTGACCCGGGATCTCCAGAAGCGGCTCGACCGCTACCTCGTCGATCGAATTCCGTTCATGAGCCGAACCGCGCTGCAGCGGCTCATCGACGAGGACGCGGTGACCGTGAACGGTCGTCGCCCCAAGGCGAGCACGCGACTCCGGCTCGGCGACGTGGTCGAGGCGGTGCTCCCGCCACCGCCATCGAACGAGATTCCACCCGAAGACATCCCGCTGGAAGTCCTGTTCGAGGACGACGATCTGATCGTCCTGAACAAGCAGCCGGACATCATCGCCCACCCCGCCCGGGCCATGAAGTCCGGAACCATCGTGAACGCCCTGAGCTGGCGGTTCCGCCACCAGACGTCCGGCGGACTTTCCACGGTCGGCGAGGAGTTCGCCCGACCCGGCATCGTCCATCGTCTCGATCGGTTCACCTCGGGGGCGATGGTCGCGGCGAAGACCGACACCGCCCACTGGCGACTCGGCCACCAGTTCCAGGACCGCACTGTCGACAAGCGGTACCTCGCGATCGTTCACGGCGTGGTGCGCCGCGACCAGGATCTGATCGACCTCCCGCTCGGACGTCACCCGAGGATCTTCGACCGGTACGCGGTTCGTCACGACGAGGCCGGCAAGGAGGCGCGGACCATCTACCGGGTCCGCGAAAGGTACGACGGCTTCACCCTCCTCGAACTCCAACTCCTCACCGGACGCACCCACCAGATCCGCATCCACCTCTCGGAGATCGGCCATCCGATCGTCGGCGACGACTACTACGGCGGACGCAAGCTCCCCCGCCGGGCGGTGGTTCCGAAGCGGGCCGAAGCCGATGGACGATCCAGCGACGCGCCGCTGATGGCCCGGCAGGCCCTCCACGCGGCGCGGCTCGAATTCGATCATCCGATCGCCGGCGACCGACGTGTCTTCGAAGCCCCGCTCTGGACGGACGTCCGCGGCTTCCTCGATGCCCTGCGGGCGCACCGCGATCCGTCCCCGGTCGAGTCGGCGGAGACGATCGTGGACATCGATCAGGCGTCGGGCGGAGGCTGAGCGACGCCGTGGTCAGCGCAGCTTGACCAGGGCGAACGCCGCCATCGAAAGCACGATCGTGATCAGCCAGAATCGCGTCACGACCTGCTGCTCGCTCCACCCGCCGAGATGAAAGTGGTGGTGAATCGGACTGCAGCGAAGGAGACGCCGGCCCTTCCCGGTGCGGATCCGCGTGAACTTGAACCAGCCCACCTGCAGCACCACGCTTCCCATCTCGAGGAAGAAGATGCCGCCGATCACGACCAGCAGGGCCTCCTGCCGGATCGCCACCGCGAGGTAGCCGAGCAGGCCGCCGAGGGCGAGGCTTCCGGTGTCGCCCATGAAGACCATCGCGGGACTCGAGTTGAACCAGAGGAATCCCAGGCAGGCGCCGATCATCGCGCCCGCGACCACCATCAGGTCCGCGGTCCCCGGAACGTGCGGAACCAGCAGGGACTGGGCCTCGACCTGACTTCCCGCGATGTGCACCAGGATCATGAAGGCGACCGCGGCGAATCCGACCACCCCCGCGGCGAGTCCGTCCATCCCGTCCGAGATGTTGACGGCGTTGCTGGTACCCGCGATCACGAGGGTGCCCAGCAGCACGAACCCGCCGAGGCCGAGCACCATGACGTTCGGGTTCAGCGGGAGTCCGAACATCGTCTCACCGCCGTCGGCGAAGGGATCGGCTTCCACCGGCGTGTCCCAGGTCTTCTGGAACGGCAGATTGAGGACGCGGGCGGAATCCTGCCAGACTTCGGCCTGGGCGCCCACCCCGCCGATGGGATTGACCGTGGCCTGGGTGAAGATGACCCACGAGAAGAGCGCGGCGAGACCGAGCTGGAACAGGAGCTTCTCCCAGGGCAGGAGGCCGTCCCGGGATCCGGGCGACCGCCGCGCCGAGGTGAGCTTCAACCAGTCGTCGAACATCCCGAGCACCGAGTACGCGACGAGCACCGCGATCGCGAGGTGGATGTAGCGACTTCGAAGTTCCGCGAGCAACAGGATCGTGATCAGGATCGAGCCGCAGATCAGGATCCCGCCCATCGTCGGCGTCCCCGCCCGCGATCGCATCAGATCGTTGAGATCCGCGTTGTGAAACTCCGGGGAATCGCCGACCTTCTGCCGGAGCAGCCAGTGGATCACCGGACGCCCGAACGCCAGCACCAGCCCGAAGGAGACGAGCACCGCGAGGAACGCCCGGAATTCGACCTGAAAGACGACTTGAAGGATGCGAATGAGACCGGTCTCTTCAAGCGGCCCCTTCAATGATTCCACGAGGTGATAGATCAACCGCGAGCCTCCCAGTTTTCCAGAATCGACACGACCACCTTCTCCAGCCCCACCGCGCGGGATCCCTTGAGCAGGATCGCATCTCCGGCCGCGACGTGCCCGGCGAGCAGCACCGCCGCCGCATCACGGTCCGGAACCTGGTTCAACACGCCCTCGAATCCGGCATCACGCGCCCCACGACCGATCGCCGCGGCGTCGTCGCCGCCCACCAGCAGGAGTTCATCCGACGTCCTCGCGGCCACCGCCCCCACCGCTTCGTGAAGCGACGTCGATCGCGCACCGAGCTCCCGCATCCCGCCGAGCACCGCGATCCGGCGGGTGGCCCTGATCGAGATCTCCGCGAAGGCCTCGAGCGACGCCCGCATCGATTCGGGATTGGCGTTGTACGTGTCGTCCACGACCTCGATGCCATCCACCACATGGCGGACGAACCGCATCGGTGGTGGCTCGAGCGCCGCGAGCCGACGAGCGATGTCGGGATCCGCCACGCCGAGGCGGCGGCCGAGTTCCACCACCGCGACCGCGTTGATCGCGTTGTGTCGGCCGTCGAGTCCGACGTCACCGATGAAGTCATCGAGTTCGATCGTCTGCCCGCCATCGGGTCGAGCGGACCGCTTCAGCAGCCTTCGGTCGGCGGCGGTGGATTCGCCGTAGGTCACGATCGACATGCCGGCCGCCCGTCGACGGGAGATCTCCCCGGTGATCACCTCGGCATCGACGTTCACGATCGTGGTGCCGGCATTGCCCCCCACCGCATCGATCAACGCGGCCTTCTCCGCCGCGATCGCGGCTTCCGAGCCGAATCCGCCGAGGTGCGCCCGGCCCACACCGGAGAGGACGCCGATCGTGGGATCGGCGATCGCGGCGAGCTGGGCGATTTCACCGGGGGCGTTGGTCCCGATCTCGAGCAGCACCCAGCGATCATCCTCGCGGGCCTCGAGGAGGGTGAGCGGCACGCCGAGGTCGTTGTTGAAACTGCGAATGCTCGCGGTGCCGGGTCCGAGTTCCGCGAGAACCCGCTCCGCCATGGACCGGATCGTGGTCTTGCCGGAGGAACCGGTGATCCCGATCACGACGCCTCGAAGTCGCTTTCGATGGTCCCGGGCGAGCGCGGCGAGCGCCGGCCGGATGCTGGCCACCGCGACGCCGGGCAGGCCCTCGGGCAGGGTTCCCCCGCGGTCGAGAAACGCCGATTCGACGAGCGCCGCCGCCGCCCCGGCCGCTCTGGCCGCCTCGAGATGATCGTGGCCGTCGTGGCGGTCCCCCGGAATCGCGACGAAAAGCCGGCCGGCCAGCGCCGCACGGGTGTCGGTGCCGACCCCGTGGACTTCCGGATCGAACCCATCGGCGTGCCCATCGCGACCCCGATCGCCGATCGGCCGACCGCCGACGATGTCGGCGACTTCGAGGAGACGTCTTCGAATCAACTCGGCGCCTCCCCGCGTCTTCGGGCAAGGGCCGCGGCCGCCACCTCCACGTCGTCGAAGTGCCGTCGTTCCGTTCCGACGATCTGGTAGTCCTCGTGCCCCTTCCCCGCGATCACGATGACGTCACCGGCGCGGGCGGTGGCGATCGCATGATCGATGGCCAGCGCGCGATCGACCTCCTGATGGACGCGATCGCGTCGGCCCACATCACACGCCGCGACGATCTCGGCCACGATCGCGTCGGGTGATTCGGTCCGCGGATTGTCGCTCGTCACCACCACCCGATCCGCGCCGTCGAGCGCGGCGTGCATCATCCGGGGACGCTTGGTGCGGTCCCGATCGCCTCCGGCACCGAAGACGACGACCAGCGCCGCTTCGGACGGGACCTCGGGGCGGACGCCGGCGAGGACGTTGACGATGGCGTCGTCGGTATGGGCGTAGTCGACGAAGACCCGAACCTCGTCCGCCGGGCCGTGAACGGGCTGGAGCCGCCCCCGAGGGGCCTCGATCGTCTCCAACGCGACCCGAACCGCCGACCAGTCCGCACCGAACGAGATCGCCATCGCGGCCGCCGCCGCCACGTTGAAGGCGTTGTGGTCCCCCACCAGCGGAACCCGGACGCGATGCGAAGTCGCTTCGAAGCGGAGTTCGAGCGTCATCCCCGAGAAGTCGCGATCGACGATCCGGTGTTCCAGGCATCGAACGCCATCCGGCGGGTCGGCGGCGGCTTCGACCGGCGCCACGCCGATGACGCGAGCCGGGCCCGCCTCAAGCATCGTCCGAGCGGCGGGATCGGCGAGATTGATGATCGCCGTCGCGTCTGAAGGCAGTCCGGCGAAGAGCAGCGCCTTCGCCGCCGCGTAGGACGCCATGTCGCCGTGGTAGTCGAGGTGATCGCCGGAAAGGTTGGTGAAGACCGCGACGTCGAATTCGACGTCCGCGACCCGCCCCTGGTCGAGGGCGTGGCTGGAGACCTCCATGACGACCCGTTCGCACCCGGCCTCCGCGAAATCCCCGAGCACGCCCGCGAGGGCGATTCGTCCGGGCGTGGTGAGGGTCGCCGGGGTCGATTCGACGCCGTCGTGGGCCTCGATGGTGCCGACGAGGCCGCAACGCCCCAGCGTGGCGTCCAGCAGCTGACGCGCGAGGGTCGCGACGGTGGTCTTGCCGTTGGTCCCGGTGATGCCGGCGAAGGCCATCCGCCGTTCCGGATGACCATGGAACCGGAAGGCGAGGTCGCCACCGACCTTCGCGGGATCCGGCGTCGCGATCCCCACGGCGGACGCGGGGACGGCCGTCGCCACCGCCGGGACGGCGAGGATCGCGCCGGCCCCTCGTTCGATCGCATCGGCCACGTGGTCGCCACCGTCGTGCGACGTTCCCGGACGCGCGACGAACAGCGTGCCCGCCTCGACGAGGCGGCTGTCCTCGGTGATTCCGGTGATTCGACCGCCGACGGCGTCCCCCGCGACGACCTGGATCGTCCCGGCGAGCGCCGCATCCTCGAGCAGGTCTCCAAGGCTCGTCTGGCGTGGCATGCGTTTCCCTGTTGCTGTCGATGTTGCATCGGCCACTCGTGGCCATCGACTGGAATCCATTGATCAGTCGACGATCAACCGAGGCCTCGCCGCACGAACATCGCATCGCCGTAACTGAAGAAGCGGTATCGCGCCTCGATCGCCGCCGCGTAGATGGCGCGGGTTCGCTCGAGGCCGGTCACCGCCGCGACCAGGGCGAGGAGGGTGGAACGCGGGAGGTGGAAGTTGGTCAGCATCGCATCCACACGGCGGAATCGGTGCCCCGGTTGAATGAGCAGGTCCGTCCGCCAGGCATGCCGACCGTCGACGGCGGACGGCAGCTGGTCGACGGCGGCCATCGATTCGAGCGTCCGCACCGCGGTGGTACCGACCGCCACCATCCGTCCGCATCCGGCGGTCCGATCCGCTTCCGCCCGCCCGATCGCGGCGGCCGCGGCCGGCGTGACCAGACACCGTTCCTCATGCATCGGGTGGCGGTCGAGTTCCTCCACCTCCACCGGCTTGAACGTCCCGGCCCCGACCTCGAGCGAGATCCGGATCTCCTCGACCCCTCGATCCCCGAGCCGCCGCCGGAGTTCATCGGTCAGATGCAGGCCTGCGGTCGGGGCCGCCACCGAGGCGGTGGGATCCGCGGCCGCTGCAAAGGTCGTCTGATACCAATCCGGATCGTGTGGGTCGGATTCGGGCAGGCCCCGATCCCGGCGGGCGTGCAGGATGTAGGGCGGCAGCGGAATCTCCCCCGCGTCCGCCCGAAAGGCCTCGATGGTCGCGTGATCGACGGGCGCTTCCTCGGTTCCTCCGGTCCGGAGGTCGACGAGGGCGACCAGGACCCGTCCCGAATCATCGGTGTCCTCGACGCGGAGCCGGAATCCCGTCGAACCGCCATCGTGGTCGAGCACGTCGATCTCGTGGCCCGGGCGGAGGCGACGACTCTTCCGAAGCATCGCCCACCACCGGCCGAGGCCGGCGGACTCGGCCAGGAGCCCTTCGAGCCCCCCCCCGGTGTCGACGCGGCGGCCCCGGATGCGGGCGGGCACCACCCTGGTCTCGTTGAGCACGAGCCGGTCGCCGGCGCCGAGATACTCTGGAAGGTCGGCGATCCGGCGGTGTTCCAGATCAAGCGATTCACCGTCGTCGAGCTCCACCGGCGGCAGCGTGACCACCAGCATCCGGGCCGAATCACGCGGCGAGACCGGCGACGCGGCCACCAGCGCCGGATCGAGTTCGAAATCGAGTTGGTCGGTTCGGAGCCCCATCGCCACGGATGCTACCCGGCGACGGGCGACCTCCCCGGGGTCGCGGGCGTCGAATCGGAACCCGACTTCGGATCCTCGAGCAGGGCCGGCCCTCGAACCTCCTCCAGCAGGGCGGGCAACGGCTCGACCTCACGTGATCTCGGTTCGAGGAAAGGCACCAGCTCACCGGGGAGTCGCTTGAGCCCACGCCGCCGCGCCTTGGCGACGGCGTAGTGCAGGGATTCATCGCGACGCCTTCGAACCGCTTCGGTGACGTTGAACCCCAGTTCGAGCATCGTCTCGAGTGACCAGCGCCAGGCGTGGTACTCCTCGAGGCACCGCGGCCGGTAGGTCCCGAGGCCGATCGCATGGTGACCCACCTCGTGGAGAAACACCGCGCAACTCATCGGGCCCCGCGGTCTCGGCGACTCGATCAATCTCGCCACGCTGCCATCTCGGTAGGCGACGGTCCAGGCACAACCGGACGTGCTCGATCGCCAACGGACCACCCGAAGTCCGTATCGACGCTTCATCGACGCCACCAGCTCCTGATACCTCGTCTGCTGCCGACCGCGGGGTCGGGCGGGCGTCGCCGTCGCCGGACCGACCACGGCCTTCGGCGATCGCGGGGCGGCGGTGGACGGTTCCGTCTTCTCGTTTCGAGCGCCGTGCAGCAGATCCCAGAGCGTGGTCGCGAAATCACCGAGACCTCGACGGATGGGACCACGCGCACTCATGGGGCGACGTCGCCCCCGAGCGGCTTCAAACGGGTTCCGTCCGGGAACGGACGGCCACGGCGGAGATCCGCCCAACCCATCGCCCGCCCGCCCGGAACCTGGACCTCCAGCAACCGGACGCCACCGGTCCCGCAGGCGACCGTGCCGTCTTCGAGCAGGGTTCCGGCCATCGCGTCCACGGGCTCCGACCGCGCCTCGACCCGGTGGATCCGAAGCCGATGCGACGTCCCGTCCGGCTGGACCGCCTCGACCTGGCAGCCCGGCCACGGAACGAGTCCGTGGATCCGACCGCGGACCCGATCCGCCGGTCGATCGAAATCGACGGTGGCCTCCGCCTTCGACAGTTTCGAAGCCGCGGTCACCGCCGACTCGTCCTGGACGTCGGACTCGATCCTTCCGGCCGCGAATCGATCGATCACCTCCAGCACCGCCTCGACGCCCAGCACCGCGAGTCGGTCATGGAGCTCCCCCGCCGTCTCCCGCGGATCGATCGCGGTCGATCGCATCGCGTGCACCTCCCCGGCGTCCATCCGGCTCGCGAGCGAGATCACGCTGACCCCGGTCTCCGCGTCGCCCGCCATCATCGATCGGTTGATCGGCGCTGCCCCGCGCCAGCGAGGCAGGAGCGAAGCATGAAGGTTGACCGCGAAGCGACCGTCGAGCAGCGTCGGCCCGAGCTTCTGCCCGAACGCGATCACGACCATCGCATCGATGCGGTGCCGGTCCAGTCGTTCAAGGACCGCTTCGTCGTTGGCGTTCTCGGTTCGAACCAGTTCCGTGGCGGCGAATCCACCGCCATCCACGTCCTCGAGGATCCGGGCGGAGATCGGCGTCGGCGTCTCGCGGCGTCCACGGCCGGCGGGCCGGTCTGGTTGCGAGATCACGATCGGCACCTCGAACCGACGCCCGAGCGCCTCCAGCGTCGGAACGCCGAACGCACCGGATCCGAGGAATGCGATGCGTCGTCGGCCGACGTCGGTCATCGGCCGGCGTCCTCGAAATCCTCACGCATCCCCTTCAGCCGCTTCCGATGTGCCAGCCGATCACGCGGTGACATTCGATCCGTGATCAGCACGCCTTCGAGATGATCGAACTCGTGCTGCCAGACCCGGGCGGGGAAGTCGTCGTCCTCGAGTTCGAACGCATGGCCGTCGAGATCGAAGGCCCGGATCTTCACCACGGACGGCCGCCGGACCATCACCCGGACTTCGGGGATGCTCAGGCAGCCCTCTTCGAATGGCTCGAGCGTCCCACCGAGTTCCAGTTCCGGATTGATGAAGACGACCGGGACCGACTCCGGCCCCGGTTCGGGCTCGGCGATGAAGATCCGGCGGGAGACGCCGACCTGCGGCGCCGCGAGTCCGACCCCTTCCGCCCCCCGCATCAGCTCGATCATCCGCTCCACGAGCGCATGGACCGCGTCGTCGAAGGCGGTGACGGGGGACGCGGGCCTGGCGAGCACCGGGTCCGGATACAGAACGATCCGGGTCGGCGGCGGTTCGAATTCGGCGGCGGAGTCGGTCACGGGTTGGATGGTAGTGAACCGTTCCCGGGATGGGTCGAATCAGGAAGGAGGTTTCGGACGAAGAGACCACGGAAGCGGACCTCGGGAATGGCTTCGGGGGGTCTCACCATTGACCCGCTCGGCCCGGGGCGGGTACCTTGGCCCGTTCACGCAATGCGTCCGAGCCGGGCTCTCCCGGAGCGGAAGACAGCTCGTCCTCGAAGGAGCCTCCCCGTGGCGCTGTTCGGAAAGAAGAAGAAGACCGAAGATGCCGGCGAAGCCCCCGTCGACGAAGGCTGGCGTCCCCAGCCCGAGAAGGCCGGCAAGTTCTTCGAGCACGCGCGGACCGTCGCGCAGACGGGGAACTTCTCCTACGCGATCGACATGTACGCCCGCGGGCTTCGGTTCGATCCCGGCAACATGGAATCGCACGTCGCCCTCTACGAGACGGCGGTCCGGTACCTGCAATCCTCGGGGAAGGCCGCGTCCGGCAAGGAGATCCGCGCGATCGACGGTTCGAGCCCGGCCGACAAGATGGCGGCGGCCGAGTTCGCTTGGGCGAAGGACATCAACAACCTGCAGCTGGCGATGAAGCTGCTCGCAGCGGTCGGCAAGGCGGAACAGGTCGAGTTCGGACAGTGGCTCGCACCCCGGCTCTTCGCGATGATGTCCAAGGCCAAGAAGCAGACCAAGCAGCTCTACACCCAGGGCAAGGATCTCTTCTCCGAGGTCGACGCGTGGAAGGAGGCCTTCGCCGCCGCCGAGAAGGCGATCGCGATCGATCCCTCCGACTCCGACCTCATCTCGGAACTCAACGAACTGTCGGCCCAACGAACCATCTCGGAAGGCGGCTTCAACAAGCCGGCCGATGAGAAGGGCGACTTCCGCAGCAACATCCGCGACGCGGACAAGCAGGCCGAGCTCCAGGACCAGGAATCCCTCTCGGGCGGCGCCGGTGCCGAGCGAGCGCTGGAGCGGGCGAAGGCCGGTTTCGAGGAGAGCCCCGAAAACGCGGAGGCGGTCACCAAGTACGCCCAGCTCCTGCGTCGGAACGACACCCCCGAGGACGACGAACTCGCGGTGGAGGTTCTGATGAAGGGTTTCGAGGCCTCGAAGCAGTATCGGTTCCGCATGGCGGCCGGCGACATCCGGATGAACCGGCTCACGAAGCGGATCCGGGCGATCGAGGAATCCGGTTCGAACGCCGAGGAAGCGGACACGCTCCGCGCCGAACTCCTCGAACTCAGATCCGCCGAGTACAACGAACGCGTCGCGAAGTACCCGACCGACCGAGGCATCAAGTTCGAGCTCGGCGCGATCGAGTTCGACCGGGGCTGCTTCGAAGACGCGATGGCCATGTTCCAGCAGTGCAAGGACGAGTCCAAGTACCGCACCCGCGCCACCCACATGCTCGGCAAGTGCTTCGCCCACGAGGGCTGGCATCAGGAGGCGGTGGGCGAGTTTCGGGAGGCGATCGAGAAGCTCGACGCGACCGAGCGGGATCGCGAGTTGATGATCCGGTACGACCTGATGCTCTCGCTGATCGACTTCGCCCGCGATTCGAACTCGATCGAAGAGGCCCGGGAGGCCGCGGAGATCTGCTCGGCGATCGTCCGAAAGGACATCAGCTACCGCGACATCCGCCAGAAGCGCAAGGACGTCGACACCCTCATCAAGGAACTGGGCGGCTGACCGCCCCCCTCCCGCCACCGGCTCCCGCCACCGTCGTCATTCCGACGCGGCTGGATTCGACGCGATTCCCCCGCAAGGCGATGGCGAGCGACACCGGGCGCCCGATGGTGCTCCACGTGGCGGACCGGGCGGGAGCCGCCCGGCACGTCGACCGCGTGATCGTCACCGCCCCCGATTCCGAGATCCTCGATGCGGTCCGGGCCGCCGGGATCGAGGCGATCCCCACCTCCTACGACCATCCCAACGGCACGAGCCGCCTGGCCGAGGTCGCCGATCGCCTCGCCGGAGAACTCGCGGCCGACGCGGTGCTGGTCAACGTCCAGGGTGACGAGCCGGAGATCGACCCCGACGCGATCGATGCGGTGATCGAGGCGATCGAGCGGGACTCGACGGCGGACATGGCCACCATCGCCTCCCCCTTCGGTCCCGAGGAGGATCCCGCGAACCCGAATCTGGTGAAGGTCGTGACCGCGATCGACGGCCGGGCCATGTACTTCAGCCGAAGCCCCATTCCCGTCGACCGGGACGGCGGCGGGGTCGAACCGCTGCGGCACGTCGGCCTGTACGCCTACCGACGGTCCTTCCTCGCGACCTTCGCGGCGTGGCCCGAATCCCCGCTTGAACGATCCGAGCGGCTGGAACAGCTTCGGGTGCTGGAACACGGTGGCCGGATCGCGGTGGGCATCCATGCGACCGATGCCGGCGGGATCGACACCCCGGCCCAGTACGAGGCATTCGTGGCTCGCTGGCGTGCCCGGCCGGACGCCTGACGACGCTTCGTCCACCATGAATCGGTTGCGACCGCCCGGGTTGAACGCGACCCCCCGGGCGCGGTAAGGTCTTCCATGCCCCAAACTCCGCGCTACTTCGACCACGCCGCCCCGAAACCGGGTGGTGGCTCATCCCATGGGAATCCGAACGCGGATGATCCGACGGACGTCGATCCCACGGAATCGGACTTCCTCGCGAGTTTCGGACGGTCTGGCAGATCCACGGAGTGGTACAGCCCCGAGCCCACGGGCTATGTTCGGGGCCGAACCAAGTACGTCGTGGTGATCGGGACCGTGATGAGCGGCCTCGGCAAGGGGATCTTCTCCAGTTCGCTGGCGAAGCTCCTCCAGGACAAGGGACTGTCGGTCGCCCCGATCAAGATGGAGGGCTACCTCAACATCGACAGCGGGACGCTCAACCCCTATCGCCACGGCGAGGTGTTCGTCCTCGCCGACGGGCTCGAGACCGACATGGATCTCGGCACCTACGAGCGAATGCTGCATCAGGACCTGACGCGTCGGAACTACGTCACCGCCGGCCAGGTCTACACCGAAGTGCTCGATCGAGAACGGCGAGGCGGCTATCTCGGCCGCGATGTGCAGATGATTCCGCACGTGACGGGCGCCGTGAAATACAAGCTTCGCGAGCTTGCGATGCGGGGCGGCCGGGACGGCGGCCCCGCGGACGTGGTCTTCGTCGAAGTCGGGGGGACCGCAGGCGACTACGAGAACGGCTTCTACATCGAAGCCCTCCGGGAACTCGCCTTCGAGGAAGGACCGGAATCCGCCTGCTTCGTCGCCCTGACCTACATCATCGAACCGCAGATCCTCGGCGAACAGAAGTCGAAGGCGGCCCAGCTCGGCATCAAGCGCCTCATGGAGGCCGGCATCCAGCCGAACCTCATCGCCTGCCGCGCGAAGAAGCCGGTCACCGAGACGGTGATGGAGAAGATCGGGATGTTCTCGAACGTCCCGATGAACCGGATCTTCTCGATGCACGATCGAGCGTCGGTCTATTCGATTCCCGAGGAGATGCGCAAGGCCAGTCTCGACCGCGAGATTCTTTCGCTGCTGAGGCTGCACGATCGCGTGGATCCGGTCCACGAGGATGAATCACGCGTTCGATGGACGGACTTCTCGCGGAAGCTGACCGCACCGCGGTCACGCTCGGTCACCCTGGGCATCCCCGGCAAGTACGCGGCCCTTCGTGACGCCTACGCGTCGATCGACAAGGCCATCGAGCACGCGGGCATCCACCTCGAGTGCGACGTCCGAACCGAGTGGATCGACACCACCGACATCGAGAACGCGGCCGACGCGAGTTCCATCCTCGACGGCATGGACGCGATCATCGTCCCGGGCGGCTTCGGCATCCGCGGGGTCGAAGGCAAGATCCGCTGCGTGGAGCACGCCCGGACCCACGGCATCCCCTTCCTCGGGATCTGCCTGGGTTTTCAGGTCGCGGTCCTCGAGTACGCCCGCAACGCGATGGGCCTCGCCGATGCCGACTCGACGGAGTTCAACCCCGGCTGCAGTCATCCGATGATCTCCGAACTTCCCGATCAGAAGAAGCTCGAGGGAATCATGGGCGGAACGATGCGACTGGGCGCCCAGGACGTCGTGCTCGAACCCGGCTCCCTGGCGAGCTTCCTCCACGGCGGGCAGACCCTCGTTCGGGAGCGATTCCGCCACCGATTCGAAGTCGAGCCGGAGTACATCGAGCGCCTCGACGCGGGCGGACTCCGATTCACCGGTCGCCACCCCGAGTTCCCCATCATGCAGGTGCTCGAACTCCCCCTCGAGACGCACCCGTATTTCATCGGCGCCCAGTACCACCCCGAACTCACGGGACGCCCGCTCGAGCCCCAGCCGCTCTTCATGGGGCTGATCGCGGCGGCGATCGCCCGGACCGACCCCGCGTTCGCAGGCACCCAGACGGGCCGTCGATGGGTCCGGCAGCGGAACGGCTGTACCGCACCCGCCTGAGGACCCGCCGGGCGGCTCGAAGCCTTGACTTGGGAGCCTCCGCGGCTACCATCCTCGATTCGGAAAACACTGCCGATGTAGCTCAGTCCGGTTAGAGCGAGGGATTCATAAACCCTAGGTCGGAGGTTCGAGTCCTCCCATCGGCATTCTCCAGGCACGGCGGAAACCAAGCGTTCCGCCGTGCCTGCGCATCCGCCATCCCGCGGATCGCCAGCGACGGAGCATCATGCACCGGTTTCGAAGATTCCTACTGGTCACCGGCCTGTTCATCTTGGTGCTCGGCGTCACATCGCCGCTCTGGCTCATGCTGGGTTCGAGCCTCGCCGAGCCCGTGATCCGGGGCCAGCTCCTCGCGCTCGCGAACGAGTACCTGGAACCACGACTCGAACTGGGTTCGATTCGCTATCGCTTTCCCTTCACCGTCTCGACCAGTGACGCGAAACTGATCACAAAGGACCGGGCCGGGAAGGATTTCGAACTCCTTTCCGTGAAGGAGCTCCGGATCGTCCTCCACCGGCTGCCGATCTTCGACGGGCCGTTGATCTTCCAGCAACTCATGGTCCAGGACGCGTCCGCCATGTTCGAAGTCGACGAGGAAGGCGTGGTGACGGGATGGGAGACCCTGCTCAAGGACTCCGGTCCGGATGACGACGGCGATGATTCGGATGCGGACAACCGACCGATCAGCGACCTCTTCGCGATCGACCGGATCGGGGTGGAAGGTCTCGACGTCGAGTATCGAATCGTCGGGAACCCGACCCCGATGATCATGAAGGACCTCGTCTTCGACATCGACAACAAGGGACGCCGTGGCGCCGAGAAGATCGACCTCGGACGCGGCCCGGGCTGGTACGAGATCGACACCGATCTGAAGCAAGGCAAACTCCTCGATCTCGCCGTCAAGGGCGGAATCGACATCGACACCCTCGACGTCGAACTCACGCTCGTGAAGCTCGATCTGCAGCTTGACGAGACCAGGACCTCCGTGCTGCCGCCTCAGATCCAGTCGTTCATCAAGGATCGCCAGGTCGAGGGGTCGATCGACGCGACTCTGAAGGGCGAATTCAACCTCGACAACTTCATGTCGAGCAGGACGCGGATGAGCATGGAGCTCGGACGGACCCGCTTCGCGATCGACAAGTTCCTCATCGAGATCGATGAAGCCTCCGCGTCGGGCCGGACCGACAACGACACGTTCCTGCTGGAACCGATCGTGGTGAAAGCCCTTCAAGGCCCCTTGAACGGGACGATCCGCGTGTCCGACGAGGAGACGCGCGGGAAACCGAAGCCCGCCTCGACCACGCCGGTCTCCGATGACACCCGCACCGCGACCGCCGCGGCATCAGGCCCGCCCCGCGAGCGGCCCGCCCCGACCGGAGTCGATCCGACCAAGGCCTCGCCGAAGACGCTCGGCGCGATCGAACAGGCGATCAACGTCGATTTCATCCCGAACGCCTCCCTCGAGAAGGTCGAGGAGTTCGCCCGCGGATTCCATCTCTTCACCCAGTTCCAGATCGACGACATGCAGATCCAGGCGCTCCACCGCATCGACGAGAAGGAGCCTCATCGGTGGGCCGGCACGGTCGATGCCGCGATCGCGAGCGATCTCAATCTCGCGAGCCCCCTTGCGAGCCTCGAGGGCGGTGGATCCATCGGCATCAGCAAGGGCCGACTTTCCGGCGTGAACGCGTGGCAGGCACTGGCGAAATTGATGCGGGTGGTGACGCTGAACCCGGGTCAGAAGGATCGGGCGAACCTCGAATTCACCGTGGACGATGAACGGGTCGACTTCCAGCGGTTCAACATGCTCGCCGGCGCCATCGGCGTGCGGGCGAAGGGCTGGATCGGCTTCGACCGGAGCATCCACATCGACGCGAATGCCGGCCCCCTCGAGGCACTGCAGGATTCGGCGGGCACCGTCGGTTCGATTCTGGGGAGCCTGACCGATCGCCTGGTGAAGTATGTCATTCGGGGCAGGGTCGGCGATCCGACGGTCCGAATCGCACCCCTGGGGATCCACTTCCTCGACTGAACGCCTTCGGACCGCCATGCCATCCCTCGGACTCGTAGACTTCGGGCATGAACACCCTCCTTCGACCCGCGTCGGCCGTGATTCTGCTCGCCGCACTGACTGTCTTCGGCTGCGGGGATCCTCCCGAATCCGACGCGACGGCACCTGAGACCGCGGATGCGGATCATCGCCGCGCCGCAGGGCTCCTCTCCCGCTACGACTACGACGACGCCGTCCAGCTTCTTTCGTCGGTGGTCGAAAGCGATCCGGACCGCACGGACGCCCGCATCGATCTCGCGATCGCGACCATGAACCGCCAGGAGGAGACCGACGAGGCCGACGCCCTCGCGATGCTCGACGCGATCCACGCGGAGTCCCCCGATGACCTCCGAGCCGCCTACATCTCATCGGTGCTGCATCTCCGCGCCGGGAACGACGAGATCGCGGCGGCGCGGCTCGGACGCCTGCTCGACGTCGATGATGCCGATCCGTTCACGTGGTATCACTACGGGCTGGCTCAGGAACGCCGGGATCCGACCGCCGCGGTCGCCGCCTACCGACGGGCGACCGAGCTCGATCCCTATCAACGAAGCGGCTGGTACCGACTCGGATCGGTCGCCGCCAGACTGGGTGAGGACGACACCGCGGACGACGCCCTCGCGACGTTCGAGCGTCTCGAGGACAACCCACGGGCCACAACCGTTCGACCGATCTACGGTCGGCTCGGCCCCAAGTCGATGGCCCGCCCCGGCGGAGACGGCGCGGCTCGCGTCTCCAGGCCGAAGGGAGGCCCCTGGTCACCCCCGGTCCCCCTCTCGGTGCTCGGTGCGAACCCCGCCTGGTCGGCGGTGCCCGGCGCACGGATTCCTTCGGTGGCGGACCTCGATGGCGATGGAAGGCTCGACCTCTTCATCGCGGAAGCGCTCGAAGGGGACGCCCCGAACCTCGTGCTGCTTCGGGATCAGGACGGCTACCGTCCGGCGATCGATCACCCCCTCGCCGGAATCGAGGACGTGCGCTTCGCGGCCTTCGCGGATGTCGACGGCGATGGCCGAACCGACGCGTACCTGGGTCGTCGCGGGCCGAACCGACTGTTTCTCCGAACCGATGCCGGCGACTGGGTGGATGCGACCGCGGCATCGGGCACCGAGGACGGGGACCACGACACCACCGACGCCCGCTTCGTGGACGCGGATCACGACGGCGATCTCGACATCCTGCTGGCGAACGCCGACGGACCGGCGAATCTCCTGAACAACGATCGGGACGGTGGCTTCACCTCGATCTCCGACCGGATCGGACTGAACGTCGCGACCGACGGCGTCCGGGTCCTGTCCGCCGATCTCGACGGAACCCGGGATCTCGATCTGCTGGTGATCCGCGACGCCCCGCCGCACCTCGTGCTCCTCAACGATCGCCTCTGGGACTATCGCGTCGATGACGTCGCGTTCGAAGCGATCCGCCGGGCCGACCTCGTGCTGGCGACCAGCGGAGATCTCGACGGGGACGGGGTCATGGATCTGGTGACCGGTGATCGGTCGGGGGGGATCCACCGATGGGAACGAAACGACGCGGGCGTCTTCGAGCCGACCCTCCTGCACTCGTTCGACGCCCCGCCTGCGAATCTCGCGATGCTCGACCCCGATGGCGACGGTCGATTCGAGATCGTCACCAATTCGACGCTCGGACTCGACGACACCGCGAACTGGACCCCGCTGCTCGAGGATGCCCGACGGGGATTCGCCGCGATCTCGATGCCCGCCACCGGCACGGCGACGCCGATGCTGGTTCCGCCGGGACCCGGGCGGTTCGACTTCACCGCGATCGAGCTCGCCGGCGGCGACGATCCGACGCAGTCGATTCGATCGAATCCGGACGGTCTCGGCGCGATTCTCGCGGCCCGGATCGACGATGGATGGACGATCACCGCCAACCTTCCACCGGACGCCGGTCCCGGACAGTCCCGCCAGCCCGTGCCGTTCGGACTCAACGGTGCTCCAGCCATCTCGTACCTGCTCGTCGACTGGCCCGACGGCCTCTTCCAGGGCGAGGTCCCCGGCCTTGGTGATGCGGCGCGGCCAGGTCCGTCACTTGCCGCCGGCAGCATCGACCGCATCGTCGAGACGCAACGGCAGGTCTCCTCGTGCCCGGTGCTGTTCACCCACGACGGCGATGACTTCCGTTTCGTGAGCGACGTGCTCGGGGTCGGCGGTGTCGGCTACCTGCTCGAACCCGGGGTCTACAGCGAGCCCCGGCCGTTCGAGCGGTTCCCGATGCCCGCGAACGCCCTCGCCCCCGACGCGGACGGACGGCTGCGACTCGTCCTCTGCGAACCGATGGAAGAGGTCTGCTATCTCGATGCGGCCGAGCTCGTCGGCTGGTCGCTGCCCGACGGCTGGTCGCTCGCGGTCGATGAACGGCTTTCGATTCTGGGGCCACCCGCCACCGGCAAACCGATCCTCTACCGAACCACGCTCGATCCGGTGGCCGCGACCGATCATCGCGGCGAAGACGTGCTGGCGTCGGTACGGCTCGACGACCTCGAGGCGGCACCGCTGCCGACGCTCGATCACCGGTTCATCGGGCGACTCGCGGAACCCCACGTGGTGGAGCTCGAATTCGCCGCCCCGATTCCGACGGCCACCGACGACCGGCGACCGTGGCTCCTGATGGACGGCTGGGTCGAATACCCCTACGCCCAGACGATGTTCGCGGCGTGGCAGGCAGAGGCCGCCTACGAGGCCCCGACGCTCGAGGCACGCGGTGCGGACGGTGTCTGGCGCATCGTCCAGGCGCAGTTCGGCTATCCCGCGGGGATGCCGAGGACCTCGGCATTCCCGCTCGATGGCATCCCCGAGGGGTGCGACGCCCTTCGACTGAGTACGAATCAGGAGATCTACTGGGATCGGCTCCGAGTGGTGATCGGCGAACCCGCGCCCCCGGAGGCGAGGCGAGTCGCGGTGCCGCCCACCGGGGCGACGTTCTCCGCGATCGGATTCCCGCGACGACTCGATGCCCCCCAGCGGCGCCCCGACTACGACTGGACCGACCGTACTCCCCTCTGGGACGTGCGACACCAGCGTGGTCGCTACACGGCCTTCGGTGACGTCCTGCCCCTGCTCGAGACCGCGGACGGGGCGGTGGTCACCATCGGTCCCGGCGAAGGCGTCGAACTGGTCTTCGACGCGCCGCCCGACGCCGAGAAGATCCACTGGATTCTCGACACGCACGGCTGGTGCAAGGACCGGGATCGCTTCACCCGCGACGGCGAGACGATCGAACCGATCCCCGGCGGGGATCGACGCGACGAGGCCGCCAACGCGCTGCTGGAATCGCACCGGACGCGGATGGAAGCGGGACGCTGAGGACACCGGTTCGACCCCGCTTCACGCCCCTGCCGGCGGCATCGCCGACCGGCGCTCAGATGCCGACCCGCTCGCCGACCTCCGCGACCGGGAAGCCCCGGCCCCGGATCTCGTCCTGAAGATCGAGGTCGTTCAGGGCGGGATTGGTGTGGTTGAGGTGGATGAAACGCACGCGTCCCGGGGTCTCGCGCCCCATCGCCTCGAGCAGCTCCATCGTCCGAATCATCGGCGGATGGGGCACCTCGAGGATGTTCCGGCCCGGCAACTCCCGGCCGTCGTAGAAGGTCGCGTCCACGTAGGCGACGTCGACGCCTTCAAGCAGTTTCTCGAGCAGTCCCTCGTGCGCATCCCAGCGGTCGACGTCGGGACAGAAGAGCACGGTCTTCGAGGGGCCGTACAACTTGTAGGCGACGGTGTCGCTGAACTCGTCGCGATGCGGAACCGTGAACGCGTCCACCCGCAGTCCCGGCAGCGGTTCGAACGATGTGGGTTCCGTCTCACCGTCGGTCGTTCCCGGCGTGATCTCGTTGAGGGCGATCTGCTCGAGTTCGACGAGTTGCGACCACGGGCCGTTGGTGCGCAGGTACTCGCAGAAACGAGACGTGGCCCAGACCGGGGTGGCCTTCGTGGATGCGACCTCGCGTCCGAGCTGGATCAGGCCGGCGTAGTGCCCGATGTGCGCGTGGGTGAGCAGGATCCCGTCGACCGGCCTGCGAGGCCGGCCACTCGCACCGGCGATCTCGTGCAGCAATCCGACCTGATGTTCGATCCGCGGCGTGGCTTCGAGCAGCAGCAGACGGTCGGTCTCGAGATCACGAACCCCGAGGCAGGCCGGGGTCTCGAGACGCCCGGACTTCCGGGCATTGACGCAACAGGATCGTTCACAACCAAGGTGCGGAAGGCCACCGTCCTGCGCCCGCCCCAGCACCACGACTTCGAAGCGGGGCGTCGGCGACGGCGTAACCTCCGGGCGGGCGGCATCCTGGATTCCAGTCCAAGACAGCCCGATGAATCCGGCGCCGGCGAGAAGGCACGGAATCAGCAGCAGGGTGGGGACCGCGGCGAAGGCACGTCGAGAGAGGAGCATCGGCATCGCTCGAGCGTATCGATGAAGCCACCGCCGCGCCAATTCCGGATGGAAGAATCCGCCTGCGGATGACCGGAGCGGCTTCGTTCGTCGTGCTCGTCGCGTGACGAGCCCGGCAGCCGCGCTTGCATCCTCGCCGCCCCGCGAAACCGGCGAGACCATGATGATCCATGCGTACGGACTATGATGCTCCCGCCTGCCCCCGTAGCTCAGCTGGATAGAGCACCGCTTTCCTAAAGCGAAGGTCAGAGGTTCGAGTCCTCTCGGGGGTGTTTTCGAGCGTGCAGGCCGTGAGCGGTGAAACACGGATCGGGACGGAAGTCGGCATCCCGGCGCGGTTCCTGCGCTTCTGCAAACCCGGCGACGATCAATGCACGACTCACAAGCACCCATCACGGAAGCCCGGTGTCTTTTTTAGCATCCTTGGGGGTTTTTTCTCGGTCCGAAGAACCTTGCGGGGGCATTCGTTCGTACAGTTCAGCGGCTGCTATCGGAACCTTGCTTCCTCGTTGCGATGGCCGCCCGACCGACCGAATGAAACACTCGAACAACCCCTGATCTCTCTCTCGCCCACCCGGCACTCGCTCCTGTTCGCAGGCCGAAGCCGGGTGGGCTTTTTTTCCGACGACGACGTGGGTGCCGCGACCACCGCTCAACGCCGGCGACGAGAAATGGCTCCCCCGAGAAGGAGCAACGCGATCGCGCCCGGCGCCGGCACGAACATCCCCGGATCTCCGACGAGCGGGCCGTCCGCGGCGCCACCGACGGAGGTGAACTGTCCGGTCTCCAGCGATGAGAGCGCCCCACCGAGTTGGGTCGTGAACTAGGCGTCGTCGACATCGGCGAGGACGAGACTGCTGAACCACTCATTCCCGTCGGACAGGTTGACGGTGTCACCCTCCTTCAGTCCCGCGCCGTCGGCCTATCCGACCTGAACGCCCGTGGTTCCCCCGAACGAGTTGGAGTCTTCGGCGCCGGAATCCGAGATGAGGAAGATCACCGATTCTCCGGCCGTGATGATCATCTCGCTCAGGGCGACCATGTCACCGGTGTCCGCCGATTCGTCGTCGTCGTCGTCGTCGTAGAAGAGCCCGGTGGTGGAGATCGACTCCTCGCCGAGGTTGGTGATTTCGAACCAATCGGCGGTCCCGTCCGCACCCGAGACTCCACCGTATGCCTCGGTGACGACGAGGTCGCCCGGTGCGATGGAGGCGGACGATGCGATCGTGGCCGCACCGATGATCGCGATGTTTCTGATGGCCATGCTTCTTCTCCTTGGTTTCGGCCCGAGGGAACACGGGCGCTGGATGTGAGGAGCGCCCGATCGGGCGCCGAAGCGGCAGGATGACGGGCGCTCGTCAGCGTCTGGTCCGAAGCGCATTCGGGATTCGTTCAGAAAGCGTGCGCGTCCTTCACGAAACGAAACCCCCCGCTTCGATCGAGGCGGGGGGCGAGACGTGAGGCGTCAGGCAGGCGGGGGCGACGGGAGTCAGCCGCGATTTCGTCGCGGTGGGTCGGAACTCAATCCTCCTCGACGAAGCCGGTACCGTTCTTTCGATCTCGGCCCGCCTGCCAGAACAGGAGCGCTGCATAAATCAGGACGATGACGAGCCAGATCGCGTTGGAGACGAGGACGGGAATCATGGGAGCTCCGAAACAAGGAAGACGCGGTCAGAAGTCGCGACCGGCCTGATCATTATACTCGACGGGATGCCCCCAGTCTCGCCCGTGATCCCGATGAAAATCGATGATGAACTCCGCCTGGAGCCGCTCGAACCGCCTCATGCCGGTTCCCTCTTCGAACTCGTGGATCAGGATCGCGATCGACTCGGCCGCTGGCTTCCGTGGGTGGCGAGGACCCTCACCGCCGAGGACAGCCTGGCCTTCATCGAGGACTCGAAACGGCGACGCGACCTCGATTCGGGCGGAGACGGAAGTGGTGACTGGGCGATCGTGGTGGACGCCGGGAGATCGGCGCGGACCGTCGGCGTGATCGGACTTCATGACAGCAGCCCGGCGAACCGTCGGATCGCGATCGGCTACTGGGTGAGCGGTGACCACACCGGGAACGGGTACATCACCAGGGCCGCCCGCGCCGTGACGGTCCGATGCATCGAAGCGGGCTTTCATCGAGTCGAGATCCGGGCTCGGACCGACAACGCGAGAAGCCGGGCGGTGGCGGAGCGCCTCGGATTCGAATTCGAGGGTGTGATGCGAGCCGCCGAGTGGATCGGCGAGACGCCGTTCGACCACGCGGTCTTCGCGCGAATCGCGACGCCTTGATGCGGCGATCTGAAGCCTGCCTGCCCGGCTCTCAGTCGCCGGCCCCGGCGTAATCGGTGGTGCGGTCGATCCCGGGGATGGGATCCTCATCCGACCCGAGCCACCAGAGCGGGAATCGATTCGGGACGCCGGCCGGCCGCGACCACGATGCGGCCCAGATCCGGTACCGCGCCTCGTTCGAATCCTCGGCCGCGAGGCCACGGACCTTCCCGACCCACCAGCCCTCGTCATACGCACCGCCGCCGAGGGCCTCGATCCAGTGCCACCGCCCGTCGATCGGATCGTACACCTCGACCCAGGTGTGATTGTCACCGGTCGGCCACTCCGGAATGCCGGCGATTCTCGCTGGAATCCCCGCAGCCCGGCAGGCGTTCGCGAGCAGGATGGAGAGCCCCGTGCAGCTGGCACAGTGCTGATCGATCGACTGGTACGGACTCTGCTCGTTCTTGAGACGCTTGTTGGCGTCGTAGGTGACGTCGAAGGTCTCGTAGACGAGCCGGTTGAGCCGTCGAACCGCGTCGGCCTGAGTCCCCGCCGCGTGGGCCGCGGCACGGAAACGCGACACGAAGTCGGCTCGCCAGTCGTCGCGGCGTTCATTGATGTGGGCGTACGGAAGCACCGCTTCCTGGAACACCGACTCGGGCACGCCTACTCGCCAGGGCGAGGCGTCGAACGAATCATGGGCGAGTTCGACGTTCTCCAGCAGCGCGTCCGCCGTCATGATGCGGCGATCCGCGGGCGGCATGTTCGCGATCAGGAACGCCATCGAATCCCGGCGCGAGGGCGTCACCTCGCGGATCGCTCGAAGGAGCTCCGTCTCGTTGCCGCCTGCGTCCGCGAAGACGGTTCGCAGTCGCGGGCGCCACGCCGGCGCGACCTGTTCGAGCACGCGACGTCGCGTCTCGACGTCGATCTCGACGGCCCGAACCGGTCCGCGCTCGAGCGGCGCGTCCAGCTCGACCCGGAACGACGTCCCCGGCGGCCGCGTGCGCAGGCCCGGCAGGAAGACGATGTCCGGCGTCGAAACCACGCCGAGTCCTTCGCCCTCGACGACTTTCCCCGGCACGATGCGCTCGGGCAGCACCACGATCGGCGTGGGGCCGTCGACGAGTTCCGCGTGGACCTCGAGGTCGATGAGCAGCCGGTCGCCCTCGCGGGTGATCACGCTCGTCCACGGCAGCGGGCTCGTCTTCAGCCGGACCGGCCACGCCGGATCACCGAGCAACACGATCGCATCTCGATCCCAGAGCAGACCGGCCAGATCCTCGAACCGATCCTCCCGCCGGTCGACGCCGGTGGCCTCCGCCACCGCGAGCTGGAATTCGAACACCTCACGTTCGTCGAACCCTTCGGTGCTGACCTCGGGGACGCCGGGGTACTCGGCGGCGAATCGCCGGATCAGCTCCTGTTGCGCAAGCCAGGCGGCCTCCGAAAGCGTGCCCCGCCCGGGCTCGTCGAGAAATCGCCGGTAGACGTCCCAGCCGCCCGCGCCATGCCAGGTGGTCGAGGCGTAGCCGACGATCTGGCGGGCGCCCGCATCGTGGATGAACGCGAGCGGGAGCACCTCCGACCCGGGGATGAAGCCCAGCAGGCAGCTGCCCGCGCCGAGCATCGCCATCGGACCGGGATTTCGAATCGGCACCTCGGTCCCGTCGAGCAGGCGACCGCGGAGATCACCCGCTTCGCCGACCACCACCCGGCCGCCGTCGAAGAGGTAGCCGAGCATCCACCGCTCCTCGTTCGTGCGCCCGCTGGTCACCAGCAGGTCCGGCGGGGCCTCGTTGAACGCCGCCACGAAGTCGTCGACGATCTCGATGTCCCCCAGCACCTCGACCGGTTCGCCCCCGTCCGTTCGTTCCATCCG
>NYSY01000030.1 GCA_002683215.1 Planctomycetaceae bacterium | reverse complement strand
GTGTTCGCGAGGAGTCGACCGTTCTGCAGGCTGGAGAGAACGTTGCGCGAGCTCACCATGATGGTCGCGACCGAGGGTTCCTCGGGACGCCAGCGGAGCAGGACGGGTCTGCCCTCGCCGGATTCGGTGACCTCGATCATCGGCACCCGGGTTCGGTCCTCCGGGGTCGTCTGCCCCGAGGCCGTGGTGGTGATCGAAAACAGCGTGAGGAGCAGGCCGGCGCGAACCGTACGAGAACGAAGGGCGGATCTGGTCATGAAGGGAGGATGATCGATTCGACGCGACGACACAAGCGGAGGTCGCTCGAATCCCCGGAATCACGTCGTTCGCACGTCCGGGCCTCAGAAGGGCGGCGGGGACCGGAACGTTGCCGGTGATCCGTCGGCGGGATGGACGATCGACAGCCGGGAGGCATGGAGGCAGAGCCGGGTGGTCGAGGTGCGGAGTGGATCCGGGGCGTACAGATCGTCGCCGAGAATCGGATGGCCGATCGACTTCAGATGGAGTCGAAGCTGATGGCTGCGTCCCGTGCGGGGTTCGAGTTCCAACCGCGCGACGGCGGATCGCGGGTCCGCGTCGGTGGAGGCGAGGCGATCGTCGAGATCGCCCAGCACGCCCCGGCTGGTCACCCGCCACCGGGTGAAGCTCTTCTTCCCATGCTCGAAGTCGACGATCTGCCGCGGCGGATCGTCGAGGTCCTTGCGAATCGGGAGGTCGATCTCGCCGGCATCCTCGCTGGGAAGGCCGCCGACCAGTGCGTGGTAGGTCTTTTCGGTTTCTCGATCCTGGAACTGGCGACTGAGTTCACGGTGGCATTCGGCGTCCAGCGCCATCACGATCACGCCGCTGGTGTCCCGATCGAGTCGATGGACGATCCTCGCCTCCGGATGCACCGCCTTCACGCGACTCGCCATGCAGTCGGCCTTTTCGGGGCCGATCCCCGGGACCGAGAGCAGCCCGGTGGGCTTGTCGAGCACGATCATCCGTTCGTCGAGGTGGATCACGGTCGGCAGCACTGGAATCACCGGTTTGGGAGGGAAGGAGGGCGATCGCGGGAATCGGTGGCGGGGGACCGATAGACTACGGTCTTCGATTCGGGCCCGCGGGATCGCCCCGAGGACGCCCGGATCCGTCCGGCCATCGGCCGCTTCGGAGTCTCCGTCGCCATGACGCCAACCGCCTTCGTGTCTTTCATCTCCGCCTCCCTGCTCCTCGCCGGTTCGGCGACCGGAAGTACGGCGCCGCCGACGTCCGGGGCCTCGGACGACTGGCGGGTCGACGAGGCGTCGAATCTCGTCGATCCCGTTCAACTCACCTTCAACGACCGGTTCGTGAAGGCGGGCGAGTCCTACTTCTCTCCGGATGGCGAGCGGGTGATCTTCCAGGCGGTGGAACAGGTCGAGGGCGAGCCGCCCGCGGACTTCTANGCGATGTTCGTCGCGGACCTCGTTCGGGATGATCTGGGGCGCACTCGCTCCATCGAGAACATCCGCCGGATCTCGCCCGAGGGCTCGGCGAACACCTGTGGGTGGTTCCACCCCGTCGATCCGGACATCGTGATCTTCGGCACCACGCTTGCGCCGCCTTCCGACGAGACCCCCCCGGGGTACCAGCGGGGGAGCGGACGGTATCGATGGCAGTTCCCGCCGGAGATGCGGATCGTCGCCACCGACCTCGGCGTCAACGACGGCACCGTCGAGACCCTCGACCAGCTGGTCGGAGACGGAACCAGCTACGTCGCTGAAGGAAGCTTCTCGCCGGACGGCCGTCATCTCCTCTACACCTCCCTCGAGGCCGGCCAGGGCGACATCTTCGTCAAGGATCTCGCCACCGGGATCACCGTGCACCTCGTCGCCGCGCCGGGTTACGACGGCGGCCCGTTCTTCTCGCCCGACGGACGACGCATCGCCTACCGGAGCGATCGGCATGCCAACAACCTCCTGCAGGTCTTCGTTTCGGATCTCGCTTTCGACGACGCGGGGACGATCGTGGGAATCGAGCGTGAGATCCAGGTCACCGACGACGGCCACGTGAACTGGTGTCCGTTCTGGCATCCCGACGGGCGACATCTGGTCTACGCGACCAGTGCCGTGGGGCATCGGAACTACGAGGTCTTCCAGGTCGACGCCGCCGAAGATTCGACGGCATCGCCACCGTCGATGAAGTATGGCACCGGCCTTCGTCGAGTCACCTTCGGGCCCGGGGCGGACGTGCTCCCCGCCTTCAGCTCGGACGGCCGCGAGATGATGTGGACCTGCAAGCGGGGGCCCAGCAACACGAGTCAGCTCTGGGTGGCGGGTTTCGTCGCCGATCTGACGTCGCCGAGCGCNGCGAGCTCGAGCGGATACGGGCGTCCCGAGCCGCGGAAGGAAGCCGCGAAACCTTGAACGACCCGATGCCGTCTCCGATCGACGACCGCCGGTATCTCGTGCCCTTCCGGTCGGCACTGCTTCCGCAGCTCTTCGCCGACGTGCTGGTCATCGGTAGTGGCGCCGCCGGTCTTCGGGCGGCGACGGTCGTGGCGGAGGCCGGTCGCGAGGTGGTGGTGCTTTCGAGCCGCGAGGCGACACACTCGTCGACCAACTGGGCGCAGGGCGGCATCGCCGCGGCGATGGACGCCGCCGATCATCCCGAAGCGCACGCCCGCGACACCATCGAAGCCGGCGCGGGGCTCTGTGACGAACCACGCGTCCGCCTGCTCTGCGAAGCCGCACCCGGCGAGATGGATCGTCTCCTCGAGTGGGGGATGCGTTTCGATCGCGAGGCCGACGGCGGACTCAGCCTTGGACGAGAAGGCGGGCATCGCCACAATCGAATCCTTCACACGGACGGAGCGGCGACCGGTCAGGCGTTGTCTTCGTGCCTGCTCGCCAGGGCGAGGTCCTACGAACATCTCCGCATCTTCGAATCGTGCACCGCGATCGACCTGCTCACCGCGGACGAGGCGCCTGGAGCGCCGGTGACGGGCGTGCTCACGCATCATCCACGCCATGGACTCCAGGTGATCTGGGCCGCATCGGTGGTGCTCGCCGGGGGCGGCGCGGGACGCCTCTTCCGCGAGACGACGAATCCCGCCACCGCGACCGGCGAGTCGATGGCGATGGCGTTCCGGGCCGGGGCGGTCGTCGCGGACACGGAGTTCGTCCAGTTCCATCCGACCACGCTCTACGTGGCGGGTTCGGGCCGGGCCCTGATGAGCGAGGCGGTGCGCGGCGAAGGCGGTCGCCTGCTGGATCGACGCGGGCTGCCGATCATGGACGGCGTGCATGAACTCGGTGATCTCGCACCGCGCGACGTGGTCACCGCCCAGATCGCGAAGGTCCTGGCGGAGACCGGGGATCCCTGCGTCTATCTCGACGCCACCCGGCTTCCCGGCGGACTCGCCTCCCGATTCCCGACCCTCGCGGCGGCGCTCGCGGAATTCGACATCGATCCCGACGCCACACCGATCCCCGTTCACCCCGCGGCTCACTACACCATCGGCGGGGTCGCGACCGACGAGGACGGCGCGACGTCGGTCCCCGGACTCTTCGCCTGCGGGGAGGTGACCGCGACCGGCGTCCATGGTGCGAACCGCCTTGCCAGCAACTCGCTGCTGGAGGGGCTGGTGTTCGGGGCGAGGGCTGGTGCCGCCGCCGCCGCCGCGGAGGATTCGGGACGTCGTCCGCGACTGGTGGCCGAAGCGCCGCAGGGGCGAGCCGGGGAACTCGATCTCGTCGACGTGCGTGCGAGTCTGCGAAGCGCCATGTGGCGGAACGTGGGCATCGAGCGGGACGGTGGCAAACTCGGCGATGCGCTCGAAATGATCGACTTCTGGGGCCGGTACTGCCTCGACAAGACTTTCGACGATCCCGACGGCTGGAGGATGCAGGGGATGCTCGCGGCGGCCCGACTGATCGTCCGCGGCGCGATGGTGCGCACGGAGTCCCGCGGGACCCATCGCCGGGCCGACCACCCTGATCGGAACCCCGGCTTCGAGGTCCGCTTCGCGTGGCGACGGGGGCGGGTCGACCCCGAAGTGCTGCCGGTGGCGAGGCTGGCGGACGACGATCCGAACGTGACGCCCGTGGGCGATGGCGTGGTGAACGCATGAGCCGCCGAACGAACACTCGCGGTCGGCCGTGGTGCGTGCCGACGCCGTTCGTGGCCTTCGCGGCCTTCGTGGTCGCCTCGGGCTGCGAGACCGTGGTCACCGAGTACCACCGAAGGCCGAGTTTCTATCGAATGGCGAGCGACCAGGAGCTGGTGGACGAGTACGTCGACGCCCGAGGGCGTCGCGTGGTGTTCATCGAGGACGGGCCGTTGCCCGAGGAGCGACGCAAGCTCGACGAGGCGGCCACCGCTCGCGAAGAGGCCAAGCGTCTGGAGCGGGCCCGCATCCGCTCGGAAGCGATTCGGGCCGGCAGGCCGATTCCCCCCGAAGGCCTGGAGCCCGAGGAACCCAAGGCGTTCATGGCGCGGGAAGTGCTCGACGACGGCTCGGTGGTGATGCGGGCGCTGCTGCCGGATCACGTGCTGGCGAACACCATGACCTCGCTCCGGAACCAGGAGTACATCCAGCTCTGGGAACAGGTGGTCGCGGAGTCGACCAAGCGGGAATACGCGGCGCAGGGCATGGGCGTGGAGGACTTCGTGCGGTATTGCACGAAGCATCGATCCGAACTGATGATGACTTTGAATCGGATGAGTTTCGGATACTACGGCGGCTCGGACGTCATCCTCGACCGACTTCCGGACCTCTCGGTGCGAATGCGGTTCTCGAACAAGATCGCATCGCAGTTCAAGTTCCGCGAGATCTACGTGGTTCAGGAACGGGATGGTCTGAAGCTCGCAGGCATCAACTGAGCGGCAATCCGGCCGGGCCGCCCGGGCGGTGGTGATCGCGAAACGACCAACGACCTCGGTTCCGTATTCAGGGGGCCGTCGACCCGAATGCCGGTACGGTCAGGTGCCGCAAGCCGGCTTCGAGATGTCGATACAGACCGACGAAGACGCGGGATGCGATCTGTCGACCGATGTTCCGTTCTGATCGGAGCGGGGCGGGGCGATCGAGCTTCCGAGAGATCTTCGCGGAACGTTCCGCCGGGCCGGAAAGCCAGTTGGGGCTCCAGCTCCGATGCTGCCGCTCGTCGCGTCGGACGATCGACGGCGACGCTTGTCGGGCGGTGAGGGTCGGCCCCCGGGCGGGTTCGCGGGGGGCGGTGTCGAGGTCGGGGGGCGTGGGCCCGGCGAAGCCTCGGTTCTCAGAGTCGAACATCACCTGACTCGGTGCGGGCGCTTCGAGGGCGGCGATCAGGATTCTCGCGGCGGGCGTGGTCGACGCAAAGGCCACCGCAAGCAGGAACACACCGACGACCGCCCAGGACCGCGAGGCCCAGGTCGGAATCCGGAATTCCGCGTCGCCTGATTTGATGGTGTCGGTCGGTTCCATGGTGATCGGTCCCTGAGAGCAATCCTCTTCGTGTTCGTCTCTTTCTCCGATTCGCCGGAATTCGGTTTCTTGGTTCCGAGGCTCCGAGGCGGCAATGGGGTGAATACCCCCCCCGGGGGGGCGTCTGCGTTCCAACCCGAGTGGAACGCGAGTCCGCCTCGTTCATTGCCGGGCGATCGCCTTTCGGGCGACGCGGCCCGCCAGCAAAAAGGCGGAGCGTCCGATTGGACGCTCCGCCGGTGGGCTTTCTGAATGTCGATTCGGGGTCAGGCCGAGGCCGCGTTCGCGGAATCAGTCTCGGATTCCGGCGAGTCGTCGTCGCCGCCATCCTCGTCATCGCTGCCGCGAGTCGCCTCGAAGGAGAGGTGATCCTCGTCCTCCTTGCGGGTGACCTTGATCGAGTCGCCTTCGATGAACTCGCCGGAGAGCAGGTTCTCCGCCAGCGGATCCTCGATGTAGCTGGAAAGAGCACGACGAAGCGGCCGGGCACCGAAGTCCGGGTTGTAACCCTTGTCGATGAGGAAATCCTTCGCCGCGGCGTCGAGTTCGAGGGTCATTCGCTTCGCCTCGAGACGCTCGCGAACCTTCGAAAGCTCGAATTCGATGATCGAGGTGAGATTCTCCCGATCGAGCGGACGGAACACGATGACCTCGTCGAGGCGGTTGATGAACTCGGGTCGGAAGAACTTCTCGATCTCGCTCATCAGCGAGTTCCGCATCTTGTCGTAGTCCTGGACATCGGTCCGCTTCGCGAATCCGAAGCTCGCCCCGCCCTTGATCAGGTCCGCGCCGATGTTCGACGTCATGATCAGGATCACGTTCTTGAAGTCGACGTGTCGGCCGAAGGAGTCGGTGAGGCGACCTTCCTCCATGATCTGGAGAAGCATGTTGAAGCAGTCGGGATGGGCCTTCTCGACTTCGTCGAGGAGCACCACGGCGTAGGGACGACGACGGATCCGTTCGGTGAGCTGACCACCTTCCTCGTACCCGACGTATCCGGGAGGGGCACCGATCAGGCGGCTGACGTTGTGCTTCTCCATGTACTCGGACATGTCGAGGTAGATGAGGGCGTCGGCGTCGCCGAACAGGAATTCCGCGAGGGCCTTCGCAAGAAGCGTCTTGCCGACGCCGGACGGGCCGACGAAGATGAAGGAGCCCATCGGACGTCGCGGATCCTTGAGACCCGATCGGGCCTTCCGGATCGCCTTCGCCACGGCCTTGACCGCGTCGTCCTGGCTGACCACGGTCTTGTGGAGCTCGTCCTCGAGGGCGAGAAGCCGCTCGGACTCCTCCTTCTCGAGCCGGGTGAGCGGCACCCCGGTCATCTTGGAGACGACCTCCGCGATCACCTCCTCGTCGACGGTGCCGATCGTCTCGTTCATCTGCTCGCGCCACTCCTGCTGGATCCGCTCCTGCTCCTTGCGGAGCTTTTCGGCGGTGTCGCGCAGTTCCGCGGCCTTCTCGTAGTCCGCGCCCTTGACCGCTTCGTCCTTGTCGACGGCG
>NYSY01000029.1 GCA_002683215.1 Planctomycetaceae bacterium | reverse complement strand
CCCGGTGTCGGCCCACTGGTGTTCGCCGAGGGTCTCGTAGTCCATGAAGAGATTGCAGATGTAGCCGTCGCCGTTGATGTCGTTCACCCAGGAGGCGAACCGCTCGGCGCTGAGGGGCCACTCCTTCCATTCGCGGTTGCCGAATCGGAAGGCGATGTCGTCGGAGAGCTGGTAGTTCTTCAGCAGGAGACGAACCGGACGTTCCGCCGTCGATTCGGGCTGTCCCTCGAAGCGGGGCGGTGCGTAGACGTAGTTCGGTGACCGGAACTTGAGCAGTCGATCCACGCCTTCGCAGAGGATCGCCCGATGCTCGCCTCGCTGGGCGATGTGCCAGGCGAGATCGTCGTGGTACATGAGTTCCGTGTTCCGGAAGACGGAGGGCGTCTGGCCGAAGAGCGCCTTGATCTTGTCGCGGTGGGCATCGACCTGGCGGTCGAACTCGTCGCGGCTGAACAGGAAGCTCGGCGAGTGGTGGCTCGTCTCGCCGATGAACTCGCAGGCACCGGTGTCGGCGAGCTCCTTGAAGAGATCGATGACGTCGGGGGCCCACTTCTCGAACTGCTCCAGGCAGACGCCGCTGATCGCGTAGCTGACCCGAAACCGGCCTTCGTGCCGGCGGACGAGATCGAGGATCTTCCGGGTGGCGGGGCGATAGCACTTGTCCGCGACCTTGAGCAGGATCTCGCGATTGGCCGCTTCATCGAAGTAGAACGGATCCGTGTCGAAGACGGAGTACCGGCGGAGACGGAAGGGCTGGTGGACTTGGAAGTAGAAGCTGACCGATGCCATGGACGACGATGATAGGGATCTCGATGGGATCCTGAACGACCGTCGGCGCATGAATTTGAATGCACGAACGTCCGCCGGCCTTCGGCGCGGAATCCGCGCTAGTCGTCATCCGGCGATCGCGAGGCGACGATCACCCCGCAATCAGCGGAGGAATCCGCGTTCGCTCAGCAGGGCGAGTATCCGGTTCACGGCCTCTTCCGGATCGATCTGATGGGTGGGGAGTTCGAGATCCGGCCGTTCGGGCACTTCGTAGTCGAAGGAGATTCCGGGGATGCCGTCGAGATCGCGTTCGGCGGCGTGGGCGTAGAGCCCGGTCGGATCCTTGGCGCGGCAATGTTCGAGCGGTGCCGAACAGTGAACCACGAGGAATCGATCGGTTCCGACGAGCGCCTTCGCCTGTTCCCGGTTGCCGGCCTGCGGTGCGACGAACGCGGCGACACAGATGATTCCCTCGTCGTTGATGAGCTTCGCGGCCTCCATCGATCGTCGGAGATTTTCCGAACGATCCGACGCGGAGAACCCGAGATCCCGGTTGAGGCCCTTCCGCATGGTGGTGCCGTCGAAGCGGATCGCGACTCGGCCCAGATCGAAGAGCGCTCGTTCGAGCATCGCCGCGATTCTGGTCTTGCCGCTGCCGGCGAGCCCGGTCAGCAGGATGGTCGCGGGCTTCTGGCCGAACCGGGCCGCGCGTTCGTCGGCGGACACCAGGCCCTCCTCGCCGATGCGGTCCGCGCCCGAGATCGGGGTCGCGGTCCAGCGGGCTTCGGTGGCCTTGCCCCGGATCATGCCCGCGGCCATCGTCCAGTTTCCGATCCGGTCGACGAGAATCAGGCTTCCCGTGCCCCGAACCGCTTCATAGGGGTCGAAGACGAGTGGCGAGTCGGTCTCGATCTCCACCCGGCCGATCTCGTTGAGGGCGAGTGAATTCGCTTCCACGCTCTCGAGGGTGTCCACGTCGAGCCGGTGAATGATTCGGCGGATGCGACAGGGCGTGATCCGGGTGCCGTGGCGCAGGATGAATTCCCGGCCGGGCTGGAGTTCCTCTTCGTGCATCCAGACGAGGTCGGCGGCGATCCGGTCCGAGGTCGCGGGGACTTCTGCCGAGGCGACGATCATGTCGCCGCGGCTGGCGTCGACTTCGTCTTCGAGAACGATGGCGACGCTTCGGGGAGCACCGGCCACGTCGAGATCGCCGTCGAAGGTGGAGATTCGCTCGACCCGGCTCTCGGTACCCGCCGGGAGCACCGTCACCCGGTCGCCGGGTCGAACCACGCCGGACTCGATGCGTCCACCGAAACCACGGAAATCGAGGTCCGGTCGGATGACGTGGTTCACGGGCATCCGGAACGGCGTTTCCTGCTCCTGGCCACCGATCTCGATCGTCTCGAGGAGTTCGAGGAGCGTGGGTCCGGTGTAGTAGGGGGCCTTCTCCGAGGCCTCCGCCACGTAGTCGCCCTCGAGGGCCGACATCGGAATGAAGTGCTGCTCCCGATCGGGCAGTTTGCTCGAGAAGGCCTTGAAGTCCTCGCAGATCGAGTCGTAGACCGACTGGTCCCAGTCCACGATGTCCATCTTGTTGACCGCGATGATGATCTTCGGAATGCCGAGCAGCGAGGTGATCACGCAATGGCGTCGCGTCTGGACGCTCACGCCGTGGCGGGCGTCCACGAGCAGCACCGCAAGGTCGCAGGTGCTCGCCCCGGTGGCCATGTTCCGCGTGTACTGCTCGTGCCCGGGGGTGTCCGCGACGATGAACTTCCGGTGCTCCGTCGAGAAGTACCGGTAGGCCACGTCGATCGTGATGCCCTGTTCGCGCTCGCTGCGGAGGCCGTCGACGAGGAGTGCGAGGTCGGCCTGCCCGGACTGGGTTCCGTACTTCTTGGAGGCCCCTTCGACCGCGGCGAGCTGATCCTCGTAGATCCCCTTGGTGTCATGGAGCAGACGTCCGATCAGGGTGCTCTTGCCGTCGTCCACGCTTCCGCAGGTGAGGAAGCGGAGAAGCTGCTTCCGCTCGTGACGGGCGAGGTATTCCTCGATGTTGTCGGAGTTTGCGTCGAAGCGGGGGTCCATCAGAAATAACCCTCTTTCTTCTTGTCTTCCATGCTGCCGTCACCATCGTGATCGATCACCCGCCCCTGGCGTTCGCTGGTCCGGGCCACCAGCATCTCGGTGATGACCTCCGAGAGGGTCGAGGCCTCGCTTTCCACGGCGCCGGTCAGTGGATAACAGCCGAGGGTTCGAAAGCGGACGCTCCGCATCTGCGGCGTTTCGCCGGGTTCGAGCGGGATGCGGTCGTCGTCCACCATGATCAAGGCGCCGTCCCGTTCCACGATCGGCCGCTCGGCCGCGAGGTAGAGGGGGACGACGTCGATCTTCTCGAGGTGGATGTAGGTCCAGACGTCGAGTTCCGTCCAGTTCGAGAGTGGGAAGGCCCGGACGCTCTCGCCGGGGCCGATCCGGGTGTTCCAGAGGTTCCAGAGTTCGGGACGCTGCGTCTTGGGATCCCAGCGGTGATTCCGGTCCCGGAAGCTGAAGACGCGTTCCTTGGCCCGGCTCTTCTCCTCGTCGCGACGGGCCCCGCCGATCGCGCAGTCGAAGCGGCCGGCGGAGAGCGCCTGCTTGAGCGCCTGCGTCTTCATGACATCGGTGTAGACGCGACTGCCATGCACGAACGGGCTCATCCCCTCGGCGATGCCCTCGGGATTCGAGTGCACGATGAGATCGAGTCCGAGGTCCGACGCGACCTTGTCGCGGAACGCGATCATCTCCCGGAACTTCCACGTGGTGTCCACGTGAAGCATCGGAAAAGGGATCGGCCCGGGCGCGAAGGCCTTGCGGGCGAGATGCAGCATCATGCTCGAGTCCTTGCCGATCGAGTACATCATCACGGGTCGCTGGAAACTCGATGCGACCTCGCGGATGATGTCGATCGACTCGGCTTCGAGGGACTGTAGGTGGGAGAGTGGATCTTGGAGGCTGGTCATCGGGATTCGGAGGGTAGCAAGACTGATCGGATGCGTTATTGGCGAGGGAAACGGCTACGATCCCAAATCTAACGGATCGGTGCTTGTATTCCAGTTCGGAGATAACGAATGTCGCAGTCCAAGAATGAGGGGGCCACCAGCGAAAACGTGGTCTGGCATCTCGGTGACGTCGGCCGCGTCCAGCGGGAGAAGCTGCTCGGCCAAAGCGCCGGCACGGTCTGGTTCACCGGCCTCTCGGGAAGCGGCAAGAGCACCGTGGCGGTCGCGGTCGAGCGGGATCTCGCGGCCGCCGGCCGGCTCTGTTATCGGCTGGATGGTGACAACCTTCGCCACGGCCTGAACGGCGACCTCGGGTTCAGCGAGGCCGACCGGGCGGAGAACATCCGCCGCACCGGCGAGGTGTGTCGGCTGCTCGTGGATGCGGGGGTGATCGTCCTCGCGAGTTTCGTGAGCCCGTTTCGCGCGGATCGGGATTCGGTCCGAGCGATGCATGCCGCCGCGGGAATGCCGTTTCTCGAGGTCCACGTCGAGGTCCCCCTCGAAGTCGCCGAAGAACGAGATCCGAAGGGTCTCTACCGCAAGGCGCGGGCGGGTGAGATTCGCGGTTTCACGGGAATCGACCAGCCCTACGAGGCTCCGGATCGACCGGAGCTCGTCCTGTCGACGGCATCGTGTTCCGTGGAGGAGTCCGCGGCATCGGTGGTCGAACTGCTGCGAAATCGTGGCTTTCTGGAAACGGCGTGATCCGAGGGGGGCCGAGGTCCGTCAGCGAAACGGGAACGCCACCGGGATCATCACCGTTGCCGAGACGATCACGATCACCAGCAGTGGAATGCCCAGCCTCGGAAAGTCGAGGAATCGGTACCTGCCCGGTCCGAAGACCATGAGATTGGTCTGNTAGCCGAAGGGCGTCAGGAAGTTGCTGCCGGCGCCCGCCATGACGCCGAGCACGAATGGAAGGGGATTCGCTCCCGTCGCAAGGGCCGTCGAGATCGCGACCGGGAACATGATCACCGCCGCACCGAAGTTCGTCGCGAACTGGGCGATCAGCGATGCCGCGATCACGATCGCCGCAAGCAACACCCGATCCCCGCCTCCGATCGTTCGAATGGAGTCCACCAGTCCCTGCCCGATCGTCGTGCCCAGACCGCTCTCGGCGACCGCCATTCCGATTCCGATCGCGGCGCCGATGGTGATGAGCACGGAGAAATCGATGGATTTTCTCGCCATCGAGGCGTTCACGCAACCGGTTCCGACCATGGTGAGTGCCGCGAGCCAGGTGGCGACCACCGGTGTCAGCAGGCCCGTTGCGAGGCAGAGGATCATTCCAAGCAGCGTCGCAATCGCGATCGGCGCGCGATCGTGTCTCGGAAAGCGGGCGTTCTCGACCGACGTCGCGAGGTAGAACGCGTTGCCGCGTCCATGCGAGGTGAGAAATCCCTGATGGGTCTCGAGCAGCAGGACGTCGCCCGCCTCGAGGCTGATGTCGCCGATGCGTCCTTCGATTCTGGTTCCGCGGCGATGCACGGCGAGGATCGCGGCGTTGTAGATCGTCCGGAACTGACTCTCACGCACGGTTCGACCGACGAAGGACGCGTTGGGTGCGACCACCGCTTCGACCATCGTTCGAATCGGCGTGGGCGCATCCACCTTCGTGGCCTGGGCGTCTTCGGCCTCGATTCCGGCGATGCCTCGGAGTTCCCCGACGCCCGAGGTCGAACCGACGAAGCAGAGGATGTCTCCGGGTTGGAGCGACTCGTCGGGACCGATCGCCGCGAGGCGTTTGTTCGATCGTTCCACCGCGGCCAGGAAGAGATCGGGGAGGTGCCGCAGACCCGCCTGCTCGATGGTCCGCCCCGCGATCGGCCCGCCGCCCTGCACTTCGAATCGGACTTCGTATCGCTCGGTGTCCTCGTTCGACGTGTCCATGCCCCGATCCGGGAGGATCAGGGGACCGATTGCCACGAGGAAGACGAGCCCGAGTGTCGCCGCCACGATGCCGGACACCCCGACCGCGAGGAAGCGAGCGGGACCTTCGAGGATCCAACGGGGGTCGATTTCCACGCCCGCCGCCGCCCACATCGCGATCTGTTCTTCGTAGAGGCCGTCCACCAGGATGTTCGACGCCGTGCCGACGAGGGTCAGCTGGCCACCGAGAATGCCGGCGAAACTGAGCGGCATGAGCACCCGACTGGGCGAAACCTTGATCCGTCTCGAAATGTCGAGTGCGACCGGAAGGAACATCGCCACAAGTGGCGTCGTGTTCATGACGCCGGAGAGTGCGGTCACCGGGACGCCGAGCCGGCCGATCACCGCCCGGACGCCCATGGGTCGCCCGATCAACNCGGGTGCGATCCGGTCGATCGCGCCGGTCTGTCGGAGCCCTGAAGCGACCACGAAGAGCGCTCCGATCATGAGCACCGCGGTGTTGGAGAATCCGAGAAAGGCCGATTCGGGGCTCACCTGGCCCGTCAGGACCAGCAGCAGGAGGCATCCGGCCATCGCCACGTCGAGCGGAGCGCGTGTGAAAATCACGGCGATGACGAGGAGCAGAAGAATCGCGACGACGACCAGCATGGTCTGGTGTCATCGGCGATTGAATGGATGGAAGGTGGTTTTTTTCGCGACTGGGGCGATGTCGATCATCCCAGCGAGAGCGTTGAACTCCGCCAGGTCCGGCCCGGTGGAGCCAGTCGCTCGCGAAGGCGTCGAATCACCCGATCCTGCTGCTCGATCGTCATCCCCGAACCGCTGGGAAGGCATATTCCGGTCTCGAACAGATGATCGGAGATCGATTCCCGGGCGTGGTGGGGCCAGTAGCCGGCGCCCGCGAACACCGGCTGTCGATGCATGGGCTTCCAGATCCGCCGGGCCTCGATCCGGGCCTCGGCGAGTCGGCTGATGAGATCGTCTGCGCTCAGCCCGAGCCGGTTGGAATCGACGGTGGCCGCGGTCAGCCATCGGGTCGAACGGAAGCCGGCGGGTTCCGGCATCCATTCGAGTCCCGGTGTTTCCTTCAATCCCATCACGTATCGCTGGAACACGGCCCGGCGCTGGTCCACCCGTTCGTCCAGGACTTCGAGCTGGCCCCGCCCGATTCCGGCGAGGATGTTGCTCATGCGGTAGTTGAATCCGATCTCCTCGTGCTGATAGTGCCCGGCGGGTTCGCGCGCCTGGGTCGCGAGGAACCTCGCTCTTTCGATCAGATCGGGGTCGTCTCCGACCAGCATGCCGCCACCGGACGTCGTGATGATCTTGTTCCCATTGAAGGAGAAGATTCCAAGCCTGCCGAATGTTCCCGCGGCTCGGCCCCGGTAGGACGCGCCGAGGCTCTCCGCCGCATCCTCGAGAATCGGCACTTCGTACCGACGGCAGAGATCGATGATGGGCTCCATGTCCGGGCTCTGGCCGTACAACCCGACCGGGATGACCGCCTTCGGAAGTCTTCCTTCCGCGTCGGCCTCGGCCAGGGCTCGGGCGAGCGCCGCGGGTGACATGTTCCAGGTCTCGGGTTCGGAATCGATGAAGACCGGTTCGGCGTCGAGATACCTGATCGGATTGACGCTTGCGACGAACGTCAGCGAGGAGCAGAAGACACGGTCGCCGGAGCCCACCCCCAGCAGATGGAGGCCGAGGTGGAGCGCCGCGGTACCGCTCGTGAGGGCGGCGGCATGTCGGGTGCCGACCTTCGCCGCGACCTCCGATTCGAACGCATCCACGTTGGGGCCGATCGGTGCGATCCAGTTCGTGCGAAACGCCTGTTCGACGAAATCGCGCTCGTGCTCGGCGAGATGCGGGGTCGAGAGGAGCACGGGCTGATCGAGCTCACGGCGGAGGTGGAGCCGCACCGGGCGGTCGTCCTCGTCGACGACGGGGACCTGATCGATGCCGTGGGTGTTCATCAGGGCCAGCACCGAGTTTGGTGATGATCCGCGGGACACCGCCTTCGGCGGTTGCTCGGGCAAGACCCCGATGCCGGTCCCGAGGTCGTGCCCCTCCAGCAGCGCCCGGCGCAGATCGCCGTCCGTCACGGTCCGCCGGAGTCGTCCCGATCCGTCCACCAGCAGCAGCACGTTGCAGGCGCCTCGGGACATGGCGGCGAGCGCATCNCGAAGGCTCGTGTCCCGGTTGATGAGGAGGTTCTCGATCGATCGCATGGCGGACTCCAACGGGCTTCTTGACATCGGTCATGCGACTCGACAAGGAGAGAAATACACCAGATGCCCGTTCTGCTCGCGTATTCCAACCGAATACACCCACCCTTGCGGTATGTTTACGCCCATGACCACGCCATCAGGGACGCTTGCAGTTCCGCCCGTCCTGCCGCTGCCTCGCCCGACCGATCCGCGCTTCGCGAGCCTGCTTGACCATGGTCGCAAGGTGGACCCCCGGGGGCACCTGGCACATGCGTGGATCGCGGCCGTGGCCCTCGGGATGCAACCACTGACCCCGGTCACCAGCTGGATCGGGCTCGTGGTGCTCGCGGGCTATGCCGTGCTGCGTCTGCACGCGACCTGGCGATGTCTCTTCCTGCTCCTTCGGCTGCCGCTGATGCAGGCATGGTTGGGCATGTGCCTGTGGTGTCTCCTTGCGATCGCCTGGTCCTCCGACCCTTCCAAGGGGTTAGGCAACACGGGAGTCCTTCGCGTCACCCTGCTCATCACCGCATGCTGGCCGGTCGTGGACCGGTGGCGTCTGCTGTTCTTCGGAATGGCCGCCGGATCCCTCGTGCAGACGGTCTTTCAATGCCTGATGTACGTCGGTGTGATGGAGAACACCAATGAGGCGTATTCGGCCTGGGGGTTGACCGGAGGGCTCTCGAGGCACACTGGAAACACCGCGGTCTGGGCGGCGACCTCGGCGTGTCTCATGGGCGGCATGGCGGTCGGGGACGCGAGATTCCGGGGGTGGGCGATCTTGATGGGCATCGGATGCCTCGTCGGCGTGGTGCTTTCGGGAAGCAGGACCCTCCTTCTGGCGGTGCCGTCGGCGGCTGCCGTCCTGGGCGTCGTGATGCTCCTTCGTCCCTCCGGTCCGCGACGGTTCGTACCGGTGTTGCTGGTGGGAGTGCTGCTCGGGGGGGTCGGAATCGTATCGGCCTCGCTCTGGCTGCCGGGTGCGTCGCCCCAGACGCGATTGACCAAGATGATCTCGGAAATCAAGCTTGCGGTCGTCGATCGAAACTACGATTCGAGCAGTGGGCTTCGCTATTTCTGGTGGCGTGAAGCCATCGCGATGGAGGGCGTCAATCCAGTGATCGGTCAGGGAAACGGTTCGTTCCGAACCGAGTTCTCGNGTCACCTCGACACACGGCGGGAATCGTCCTTTCCACAAGACCACGCCTACACGAGCAACCCGCATTCGACGCTCGTTCTGGAGATGATCGAGCGCGGTGCGGTCGGACTCTGCCTGTGGGCTGCGATCTTCGGACTGGGCTTCGCCGGCGCCTGGCGATCGATGCGTCAAGACCCCGGGGGCAGCGGACTCGTCTGTGGCTGGATCATCCTTCTCTTCTACGGGTTTTCCAATTCACTGCAGTTGAGTGGCTTCACCATGAGCCTCGCGGCGGTGATGGTCCTGTTCTCCCTGCCCCGCCCGCCGGAGTCCGGTGTCGCACCACCGCCCGAGGCCGAGATCCTCTGATGCTTCGGCGTCATGCCCGATGCCCGATGCCCGACGGCACCGCGAAGCGCGATGATTCGAGGCCCGGCTTCAGGATCGGGCGGCGAGCCAGGCACGCCACGAGAGCACCGTCCACATGCCGGTGGCGAGGTCGCGGCGTCCAGCCATGAGGTCGAGCCAGTTCTGCCCGATGGTCGCCTGGTCGAGCGGGTCATCCGCATCGTCGGTCAGCAAGGACTCGGCCCAGGGTCGGAGCGGGCCTTGAAGCCAGTCGTGGAGCGGAACGGCGAATCCTCGTTTTCGACCCGAGTCGGACAGCCCGAGGCTCCGAAGGGCGGATCGGATCGGCCGACGCCCACCGGATCCGTCGAAGAGGCTCGCGGTGGGGAGGGTGTTCGCGGTGTCGACGACGCCGCGGCCCAGAAACGGAGAACGGCATTCGAGGCCGTGGTGCATCGTTCCTCGGTCGATCTTGACCAGCGGGTCATCGGGCAGATAGGTCCGGAAGTCCGCGGCCATCATGCTGCGGACGCCGTTCCACTCGGGGAACAGCCCGTCCCAGGGGTTCTTCGGAACTCGATCACGGATGTCGATCACGCTTCGGTCGAACAGACCGGAGGCGTCGCCCTGGCATTCGCGGAGATCGAGGTAGCCCGCGAGTCCCCTCGGCACCGCCTCGATCTTGCGAAGTGCGTCGAGCACGGTCCCGCGGCCCACCCTGATCCGGCCGATCGATCCGCTGACGGACTCTGGAAGGTTCTCCGCCACGAGCGCGACGGCACGAAGCATTCGATTCCGGCGATTCCAGTTCGCGGCCATCGCATGTCGGCGGTACCCGCCGAAGAGTTCGTCGCCGCCGTCGCCGGACAACGCGACGGCGATCGAGGAGCTTGCGGCTCGGGCGAGCAGCGTCGTGGCGAGGAGCGAGGAATCCGCGAAGGGCTCGTCCGCGACCGCGTGGAGCGTTTCCGCGGTCGAGACGACGTCGTCATCGGTCGGTCGGACGGCGTGATGCTCGAGCCCGAGCTGCGCCGCGACTTCCGCCGCCTCGGCGGTCTCGTCGAACGGGCCGGGCATGCCCAGCGTGAAGGCCGGTAGTCCGGGGCGAGCCTCCGCCGCGAGGGCGGCGACCAGTCGGGAATCGAGCCCCGCCGACAGGAACACGCCCAACGCGCGATCCGCCCGGCACCGTCGGTGAACGCTCTCTCGGACCGCGTCGAGGACGCGTCGATCCTCCGCCGTCGGATCGGTCGCCCGATCCTCCGCGTCGTCTGCGGGCAGCGGCGGTGTCCACCATCGCCGTCGGTCGATTCGCAGGTTCCGAAGATCGATTTCGACGAGTCCGCCGGGCGCGACCTGCTCGACGCCCGGCCGGATCGACATCGGCCAGGGGACCGCGCCGTTGGCCAGGTACCAGCGCAACGCGTGCTCGTCGATGCCGTCGAGTCGCGTTGCGAACGGCTCCGGAAGCCCCTCGAGAGCGCGAAGATCGCTGGCGAACGCGATCGAATCACCGGCGACCGCGAGGAGCAGGGGCTTCTGGCCCGCTCGATCCCGGGCGAGGGTCACGCGTTCCTGGTCGCGATCGAGCACGGCGAAGGCGAACATGCCGTCGACCCGCCGAAGGGTCGGTTCGATGCCCCAGATCTCGAAGGCCGCGAGCAGGACCTCGGTGTCGCAGCCGGTCCGGAATCGGTGGTCGGCGACTTCGAGATCCCGCCGGCACTCCGGGAAATCATAGATCTCGCCGTTGTAGACGATCTCGAATCGCCCGCTCGCGGAGGACATCGGTTGCCGACCGGCGTCGCTGGGATCCTGGATCGCGAGTCGCCGGTGGACCAGTGCGACGCGTCGATCGGGGTCGTACGAAGCGCCTTCGCCGTCCGGGCCTCGGTGCCGGATCGCCTCGCTCATGTCGGCCATCACCCCCGAGACGTCGGTGATGCGCCCTGATCCATCGATGAAACCTGCGATTCCGCACATGATCGTCTCAGTCGTTTCCGCGGGGGTTTCGGGGGTGAACGGCGTGTGGTCGCGGGATCGAGCACAGCACGATTCCGGACAGCAGCAGGAACGTCTGGGATGCGAACATCCCCGTGACGATACCGCCGGTGCCGACCGTATCCGAATCCGCGGAGAGGGAGGTACCGACGAGAATCGCGATCCCGACGATCTGACAACCGAAGCGAAGGTCGGCGAGTCGGGGTGAGACCAGCGTGGCGTTCACCGCGATCGAGGCGAACCAGATCGGCAGGAGGAACGTCATGCTTTGCAGAAAGCCGCCGGCATCGGCGAACTGGTCGCCGAAGACGGTCCCGAGAAGCTCGGATGCGAAGGGGCGAACCGCGAGCGCAAGCCCCGCGCCGGCCAGAAACATCGTGGCGGCGCCGAGCAGTCCGGCACGACGAAGGCGTTTCGGGTCGTCTCGGGACCAGTCGTGGAATCGGGCCCGAAGGAGTCGCTGGAAGATCGAGATCGGAAGGAGGAGCAGCCCCTGGACGATGGCCAGACAGGCGGCGATCCGTCCGGTTTCCGCGCCGCCCAGCAGCGGCATCGCGAGGACCACTGGAAGTTGGATTTCCGCGAATTCGAGGAGGCGGGTCGCCGAAAAGGGGAGGGCGGCGCGGACGAGTCCCGCGGTCGAAGCGGTCGCGGCGGGTTCGGTGCGTGCCTTCGCGGCACGGAGTCGGCGGAGCCCGATCCACGCCAACGGCGCCAGGGCGACGGCCCATCCGATTGGAATGGCGATCTCCGGGCCGCTGACGAGGATCACCAGCCCGACGACGGCGAGCCGAGCGGTCTGGAAGCCCGCCGGCCAGGCGGCGATTCCAAGGTTCCTGCGGTCAAGCTGGAACGAGATCATGCCGGCGGTCAGTCCGGCCTGCACGACGACGAACGGGATGAACGCCAGCAGGAGTCCGGGCGTCGATCCGGCCTCGCCGGTCCACGAGGTCCATGCAACGCCTGCCCCCAGGGCGGTGAGGAGGAGCAGTCCGGCGGCGGTGAGGCTCCGGCCGATGTCGATGATGGCGAGATTTCGAAGCGCGACCTCGCCGAGGCCCTGAAAGGCGAAGGTCGCCACGAGGATGGCGATGGCATAGGCGTTGGAAAGCGCGCCGAAGGTCTCGTCGTCGAGGTGTCTCGCCAGCAGGATCTGGGTCAGCAGCGCGAGTCCCGCCGCCGCGACGGCGCCGAACCAGACGGTCCCGGACTGTCGCCACAGGGTCATGGAGGAGAGGGTACCGGTCCCGGGGTGTTCCGGCCCGTTCAGGTGACGTCAATGGTCCTCGAAGGCTCGGTCGGTCCGCGATACCCGGAGACCGTCTCCTGAAGGATCTGCACCACGGTCGGGGTGTCGCGTCGATCGATGGCGGCTTCGAGTCGCTGCAGGATCTTGCCGAGATCCTGCCAGGGAATGTACGCCTCCGCGGATCGCAGGATCTTGGGATGCGTCGTTCCTTCGAGGTCACCGTCGATCAGCAGTTCCTCGTAGAGCTTCTCTCCCGGTTGGAGTCCGGTGAAGACGATCTCCATCTGCCCGCCGGGCGTCGCCTCGGATCGGACCGAGGCGCCGGCGAGGTCGATCATTCGTGTCGCGAGATCGAGAATCCTGACGGGTTCGCCCATGTCGAGGACGAAGACGTCGCCGCCCTTGGTGAGAGCGCCCGCCTGGATCACGAGATTCGCCGCTTCATGGACCGTCATGAAGTACCGGGTGACTTCGGGATGCGTGACGGTCACCGGACCGCCGGCTCGGATCTGTTCGGAGAACTTCGGCACCGCCGAACCCGACGAGCCGAGGACGTTGCCGAATCGAACCATGCAGAAGCGGGTCGTGTCGTTCTGCGGCGAGTGATTCTGTAGGCCCTGGAGAATCAACTCGGCAAGCCGCTTGCTCGCGCCCATGACGCCGGTCGGTCGCACCGCCTTGTCGGTGGAGATCGAGACGAAGTCCTGTACCCCGGACCGGACCGCCGCTTCCGCGAGTCGGAGCGTCCCGATCACGTTGTTCTGCACGCCGACCACGGGATTTCGCTCGACGATCGGAACGTGCTTGTACGCGGCGGCGTGGTACACGGTCTGGACCTCGTACCGTTCCATCGTCTCCTGCATCAGGAGCCCGTCGCACACCGTTCCGAGAATCGGAGCGACCGCGACGCCGAGGGGATTGGACTCCGCGAGCTTCGCGTCGATTCGAAAGAGGTTGAATTCACAGTTGTCGACGAGGATGAGTCTCGCCGGGCCGAGCTCGATGATCTGCCGGCAGAGTTCGGTTCCGATCGAACCGCCTGCACCCGTGACCATCACCGCGCGTCCTCGGATCTTGGCGACGAGCAGTGGCTGCTGGGGTGTGACCGACTCCCGTCCGAGGAGGTCCTGGATGTCGATGGGGCGCAGATCCGTGAACTTCGCCTGACCCGAGTCGAGCTCCTGCAGATCCGGGACGGTCAGGATCTCGATGCCGCGACCGCGGAGGACGTCGATGACTTCGCGTCGACGTTGGCGGCTCGCGGAAGGCAGTGCGAGCATCACGGTGTTGATCGAGCGTCGCCCGATCAGATCATCGAGGTCGTCTGGATGGAAGACCTCGACGCCGCGAACGTCACGGCCGGTGAGGCGGCGGTCGTCGTCGATGAAACACTCGATGGCGACGGCGTTGTCCTCGGCCAGCATCGAGGCGAGGCCCACGCCGGCCTGGCCGGCGCCGTAGATGAGAACTCGCTTCTGCGATTCGGAATCACCACCCAGCACGAACTCGCGGAACAGGAAACGCCCGACGAGTCTCACCCCGACGAGACCGAGGATCGATCCCATCCAGAAGGGGAAGAAGACCAGTCGCGAAATCGAGGGCGAATCGCTGCGGAGAAAGCTTGCGGAAAGCAGGATCAGGGTGGTCAGGGTGACACCCATGCTGCATCGGTAGACCGCGTTCGCTCCGACGTAGCGAATCACCTCCCGGTAGAAGCGGAAGGGAAGCAGGCAGAGCACGCCGACGACCGGTGCCGCGTACAGGCACCATCGCGTCTGGGGTGGTGGCACGAATTCGCCGTAGCGAATGACGATCGCCAACCAGAAGGCCACGGTGAACACGGCCGCGTCGACGAGGGTGATCGCGAACTGGGCCTGCCGTCGTGATGTCAATCGCACGATGCTTCGCATGGTTTCGAATTTCGAGAGGGCTCAGCCAGCCGAGAGGTTACCGCGCTCGACTCGATAGCGATCGCCCGTCAGGGGGCAGGCGGCTTCCCCGTCGCCCTCCAGCGGCAGATCGAGCCGTTCGCCCGCGGCGCTCATCCAGCCGACCTGCCGGGCGGGGACACCGACCATCAGGGCGTGTGCGGGGACATCGCGGTTGATCACCGCGCCGGCACCCACGAAGGCGTGCTCGCCGATCTCGACCCCGCACACGATCGTGCAGTTGGCCCCGAGGGTGGCCCCGCGGCGGACGGTCGTGTCGCGGTATTCGTCCTTGCGCGAGACCGCGGATCGTGGGTTGTAGACATTCGTGAAGACCATGCTCGGCCCGCAGAAGACGTCGTCCTCGAGCGTCACGTTGTCGTAGACCGAGACGTTGTTCTGGATCTTGACGTTGTCGCCGATCGAG